>NZ_JAKTIG010000064.1:0-88138 GCF_027855145.1 Acinetobacter sp. AOR18_HL | reverse complement strand
GGCAGAGTAAAACTTGAAGTGCGACATAAACCACCTAATTAATTTAAAGGGTTTATGGAGTATATAAAATTGTCATACCATCATCTTAACTTTGAAGATCGTACTGCATTAATGCTTGAGTCAAGAAAAGAAGGCTTTTCAGCCAGAAAATTTGCTGAACTCATTAAAAGACATCCTAGTACGATCTATCGTGAGCTTAAAAGAAATAGCATCAATGACGTTTATCAAGCTCGATATGCTTCTGATAACACCTTCGCTAGACGTAGACGTGGTCACAGAAAACTCAAAATCGATTCAATCCTCTGGAAATTTATTGTTGAAGCGATCCGTTGTTTATGGTCTCCTCAGCAAATAGCAAAGCGTTTAAAGACATTTCCTGATTTGGATCAAACAATGAATGTAAGCCATACAACGATTTATTCAACGATACGAGCATTACCCAAGGGTGAGTTGAAAAAAGACTTATTATCCTGTCTGCGTCATGAAAATAAAAAGCGAAAAGCTAACGGTGAACCTAAAAAAGATTCTATATTACAGGATATTAAAACTATTCATGAGCGCCCAGCCGAAGTTCAAGAAAGAAAAATACCGGGTCATTGGGAAGCTGATTTAATTAAAGGTAAAGACAATAAAAGTTCGATAGCAACACTTATTGAACGAAATACACGGCTCTGTATCTTGGCAACATTACCTGATGCAAAGGCAGAATCAGTGCGCAAGGCTTTAACTGAAGCTCTGAAATATTTACCTGCAGAACTGCGTAAAACGTTGACCTATGACCGTGGACGCGAGATGTCAGAACATAAAATACTCGAAGAAGATTTAGGCATAGATGTATATTTCTGTGACCCACATTCACCTTGGCAAAAAGGCACATGCGAAAATATGAATGGTTTAATTAGGCAATATTTACCTAAAGGGATTGATTTAAATCAGGCAGATCAGCATTATTTAAATCAAGTTGCCATGTCACTGAATACTCGTCCTAGAAAAGCGTTAGATTGGCTTACACCATTAGAGAAATTTGCTCAGCTTGTTGATTATCATAAGACTTTTCAAACTGTCGCACCTCATGTTTGAATTCGCCGCTCTTCATAAGAAAAGCTTATTTATAGTTTAAGTGAAAAGATTTACGTCACTTAAGTCCTCCATAAGTTTTGTGGAGTGGCCCATACATCTGTCTTTCCTTCTGCATTGCCATATAAACCTAATTTTGCCATTGAGTTCATGCTATTTCTCCAAAGAGATCTGGCTGCTTATCTTTATTTTTACGCGCCTCGTTTATACGGTCTTCAGCTGTTTGAAAAGTTTTAATATCTTTTTCAATACCGATAAAATTACGTCCAGTATTAATACAGGCTACTCCAGTAGTTCCACTTCCCATTGTGTTATCAAGCACAAGTTCGCCAGGATTTGTGTATGAACGAATCAAGAATTCACAAAGGTCTACAGGTTTTTGGGTATCATGTACTATTGGAAAATCACGACTGAAAATTTGTACAGATCTAGGATATCTTTCAGTAGAGTCATAGTCTTTAATATTCATCTGCTTACCATACAGTGCTGATCCTATATCTTTCCTTTTTGCTGTTTTACGTTTATGCCCGAACGTTTTCTGCGGATTAAACGTAGGAAGCGATTTATAAAAAACAAGAATGTTTTCATGAGCACGTAAGGGTTGTATGTCAGCATTTAAAAAGCCAGTTGCAGCAGGTTTTTCCCAAATCCATTCATATCGGAACAACTTAAGATTAGAGGTAGCTAGTATTGATGTGAATGGTTGTGCAGAAAATAAAACTATCGCGCCATTATGCTTTATTACTCTTTCGTATTGCTCCCAAAGCTGTTTGAATGGAATTACTACATCCCATTTGCAGCATGTAGTTCCATAAGGTAAATCACACAAAATCATGTCTACGGTTCCAGTTTCAACTTCCCGCATTCGTTCTAGACAATCACCGAGCATTAATTGAATTTTATTTTTCATGCCGTTGTCTCGACTATACGTTCTATATCAGCAATCTCTTGTGTGAACTTTAAAACCGCACCTACCTGTACACCAGTAAACACCATGTAAGGAAATTTAATATCTGCATATGTTGGTACTACTTTATCAATGCGATGTCCTGCCTCAATTTCCTCTTTAGTAGCGTGATTTACTTGAAAACTAAGTACATTACATACACCGTCTTTCATACCGTGACAGTTAAACCCTTTGGCCTTTAGAAAGTCTCCATGACCAATACCAATTACTGTAAGGATGTCATCACATAAAAGAGTTGTAATTTTATCCCCTACTTTAAAATCACGTGGCATTGGTTTGTTAAGCAATGCCCAAATATTTCTCTGTTGACGCTGGCGTTGTTTAAATCTTCTCATCATGCTGCGCCCTCATAACCAAATGATCTGCCGTTGCCAATAAGTTGGTCAGCAATCCAAAGTTTGCGTAATTGCTCCTCGGCTATCCCCTTATTTATCCATTCGGCTACAATCAAAAACTCTTGATATGTATGAACACTCTTAAAACTGGCTGATGTGGTTACATAGACTTCAAGACGGTCTATTCCAAAGCCATCTGGAATTTTTTTGTTATGTTCTAAGGCTCTTAAAATCTCATCATTTAAGCCTTTCCAGCCTTTGATACGTATGCCACCACCTAAATCAACATAACAATCATTTTTACCAGACCAAAACTCAAAGTAATTCATCTTTGGAGCTGTAAGGGGTTGGTTTACAATTATTGAACCTTCATACATATCGGTTCTATCAGACATCGTAATAGTGAGCTCAACATTCCATTGTTCACATTCATTAACATGCTCGAGTACTTGAACAATCGCCAAATCCTGATAATCGTATGCAGCGATACAGAAGTGATATGGAATTGATAAACGATTTGGGAAACGTTCTAGTAAAGCTGCCTCTTCGATATTTTTATTTTCAATAAACTCTCGAATATCTTTCGAAACAAAACGCATGCTAAACTCATATTCTAGAGCAGCTTCTCTAAGCAATTCAGCCTTTCTCTGATTTGCTTGAACTTGCGCTGGTGTTAGCTTGTTTGGATTGTATTTTTTTGATCGTTTTCTGCTGGTTGAATTAGATTTCATATTCACACTCCCCCATTAGCTTTTAACTTTTCAGCAACCAATTGATCAGCAACTTTCTTCACATACTTCCATGTGAAATATTGATCAATTTCAGACTTACCTTGATAAACCCGTTCAAGTTGAAAAGCTGTAATCGCATACCCGATCTCAAATGCTAGTAATTGCCAGTCTTCTTTAAACACCTGAGCAAACCTATCTAAACCTTGTTTTTGTGCCTGTATACGCAATTGACGCTCATCTGGACCACGTTTTATTTCAGACTTCGGCTTCGTTTTTACAAAACCTGATGAAATGGCCCAAGTAACACAAATTTCACAGCGACAACCCATTCGTTTATACGTTGATGCTGTACCATGAGTAACTGCAATAATTTCAACTTCTTCAGAGGTAATTTTTTTAATTTTATTACCTGGTTTTTTTAACCATTTTTTAACTGCTTTTTCTAAAGCTTTACGCTCTTTTGATTTAGCTGCAACGTTTGAGTAAGCAACTAATGCGTATTCCGATTTTTTCATATCAACAAATGCGTTCACTGTGCTTTACCTCCACCTATACGAGCATCATCCCAATCACACTCCACAATATCTAAGCCATCATGTTGAAATCTTGACCATAGTCGGTCCCCAAGATCTTCGCGGACCTCAGAAAGACTTAGGTTTGAAATCACTACTGTTGGCTTCAACTCGTCATAACGAGTGAGTAAAACTTTATGGACACTCTCTAGAAGCTGCGGGCGTTTTTCAGCACGGTCATGTAAGCCGTATTCGTCAATAATTAATAAATCTTTACTCACATAACGTTTTAGCGCTTCTTCTTCACTATCACCACTACGGCGATAAGCCCCTACGATATCTTCTGCAAGATCAGCAGAAGTAACGTAAATAGCTTCACTGTTTTTGATTATGATATTTTTTAGGATTGATGAACCAAGATGAGTCTTACCCGTACCAGTGCGACCAACAAGGAGTAAATTTCTAAAATCTCCTCCATTGAAATCCATAGTGAATTTTTCACAAGTTTTACGAGCGTTGTCTTGTCCTTTGTGAGTTACAGCATAGTTACCAAAGCCGCTATTTACATGTCTTTTAGGAATACCAGCACGGGCCATTTTCAAATGTAAAATACGATTGTTCTTCTCACTTTCATATTTTTCATTTGACTGTTCCATGAGTTCCTCAACACATGACTGGCAAACGATTCGACCATGTACATTGATCATGTTTTCGTTGTGAATATTACAAATCTGATTTGTAGGGGAAAATTTATATTCCAATTTCTGAGGCATTGAGTTCATATCAATTCACCCTCCACTTCTGTGTGAGGTACTGGATCATATTGTTTTGGAGCACCCCACTGCTCATTCACATTGCGTGGTAATGATTGATGGCCCTGTGATTGCCCAGTGTTAACTTCCGATTTATCGTTTTGGTACCATGACGCTTTGAAAGCGCCCCACGGGTTTTGTCTTTTCAAACAGCACTCGATTGCTTGTTGAAGTGTGATACCTGCCTTTCTGGACTCGTTTAACAAGGCGTCAAACGCGTTTTCAGTATTTTGGGCTTTCTTGGCTTTTCTGATTTGCATGAATTCAGTAGCGTCCTTTTCAGGTACACCATGTTTTTTCAAAGCTGACTTGAAACTAAATTTCTGAAGGGTTGATTCAACTTCGCTAACAGCGGAGTTGTTATTATCTTCTGGATTCAGATTAAAGGATTCAGGATTCAGATTAAAGGATTCAGGAATCAGGGCGTTTTGGTCTGAGATAGAAACAGTTGTAGAACTGTTTTCTAACTGTTCTTGTGTATTCCCGTTACCGTTTGCCTGACTCGATTCGTTATCTTGATAACTGTTTTCACTAGCAGAAGGCGTAGTTTTCGGGGCAAAAGGGCCTGTTTTGTCATAAAAGTGCTTTAAATCAGCTTTACTTACTTGGATTGGCTTTCCCACAATAGTCTTGTTTTTAGGGTTACGATTATGAACAGTGTAGACACCATCTTTGTTAGGTAAGTCACTGTCCTTTTCAAGACCATGTGGATTTTGATGCTTAACAAAGTTTACGATTTGGATAACATCAGTACCATCAGCGTTATATAACTCTATAAAACCAAACTTAGAAATGTTCTCTAACTGTTCTGCAACGTTTATTTCGTCTGCTGGAAATAAGGACATTTTGATTTTCTTAGGTCGATTTTCTAACCGTCCTTCACGGTCTGCTAGTATCCATAGCCCGATAAACAACAAACGAGCTTCAAAAGGTAATTCAATAATGTCTTCATTCATAAAAAATGATGGCTTAATATTTCTAGATCTTGCCATTTCTTAAGCTGCCTCATAACGTTGTTCATGTGCAAAATTTGCACGTACTAAAGCTTCAGAGAATTGAGGCGGTACAGAATTACCAACCATTCGACACTGTTCAGTTTTAGTTAGTTTTATGGTGTTACCAAATTCATCAATGCCATACTCAATGATGTAATTAGATGGAAAACCTTGAGCTGCAAAAAGCTCATGTGGTTGCCACATACGGAAGCCAATATCTACAATTTGATACAGCTGCCCTTTAACTGTGACAATTCCAAATCGATCACGAGTACTTATTGTTCTTAGGGGTTGAGCAATATCATTACCATCTGTTTCACTGCCATAAAATGCAGTTAGAAAAGCCTGAACTTGTGCAAAATGAGCTCCGCTTGATGTAATCGTTGGTAATGGCTCATTAACAACTTGACCAGTGCTATTCTTTCTTAAAGTCACCAGGTTACTTACCACGATGCTGTTGTGATCTTTTGCAGTGATTGTATGAATTGGATCACGAACATCACTTCCAATTACGCCAGTGTAATTTTTTGCGATAAATGCAGTCACCAATGCATGATGTCCACCCTTAACACCGGCACATATTGTCCGAAGAGGTTCATCAATAGGCATAGATCGAGGAGTAGAAGAATTCGCGCATTCAGTTAAAAATGGCGCTGCATCATTTGCTGCATTTGCAGGGACTACAAAAGGTTCAGGATTGTTAATCACATAACGGACCAATCCATTTGCGATACGGCGGCAGGTAGCCTCTACTAACGGTTTTTTACGTGCAAAAATACTTGGACATGGAATTGACCAATCAACACATTCTGCAGCTGTACGCCATGGTAGAAGTTTTCCAGCTTTAACTGCTTTAGATTTAGGATCCCCATGTGTAGGTTTAGGCCACTCAATTGCCAAATTATCACGTCGAGCAACCATGAAAAATCTTCTACGAATAGTAGGAGAACCATAATCACAAGCCTTCATTACTCGCCATTCAACGCTATAACCCTGATACCTTAACGCACGGATAAAAGAACGGAATGTTTCACCTTTATACTTAGGATCGGGTTTCCCATCTTCACCTATGCGCCCCCATGTTTTGAACTCTTCAACATTCTCTAACATGATGATCCTTGGGCGGGTTAAATCGGCCCAACGCAAAGCAATCCAAGCTAAACCTCTTATTTTCTTTTCAACAGGTTTGCCGCCTTTCGCTTTTGAAAAATGCTTGCAATCAGGACTAAGCCAAACTAGACCCACAGGCTGATTATTTGTAACTTTTACAGGGTCAACATCCCAAACATTTTCACAAAAATGGCGAGTTTTTGGATGATTAGCACGATGCATTGCAAGGGCTTTAGGGTCATGATTAATTGCAATATCTACAGGACGTCCAAAAGCTTTTTCTAAGCCTGTAGAAGTACCTCCACCGCCAGCAAAATTATCTACAATCAATTCATGGGGTAGTAAGTTAAGGTTGAGGCACATATTCATGCTGCAACCTCCTGTTTCATGAGATCACACCACTCAACAAACGCTTCGAGAATTGGCTTTAAAGCTTGAGAATCAGACCATCCAGCAAAGCCAATAAAACCATTTTTCTCAAAATCAACTGCTTGACGGCCTTTAAAGTAATCAGCTGAGCATTTAATAGCAGCGTGAGCCATTCCACCATCGTCAGTGAATTTGAAATCAATATCTTTATCACATGACAATGAAGCTCTAAAAATACCACTGGCTTTTAAATGGAAATTTAAGAGTTCTTGTAACTTTTTGATTTTCTTTAGGGTAATTTGTTCGTAATTCAGACCCACATGTGTAAAGTAATTTCGAGCCTGTTCTCTAGTAATAAACAGCCCTATATCATCAAATTCACGATCAAATAGCTTTTGAAGTTTCTCTGCTAATAAGTAATTTCCATTATTTTTAGCATCGAAGATGACTTGGCTAATAATGTATTTGCGGACATCCTTATTTCTTTTCACACGAATATCATGTGGTTTTTCCACAAATAATGAATGGCTGCTTTCAATTACGTGAGCATATTTACCAGTAACAACCCACCACATGCTATTTGAGCGGTAATAAGCTTTGCCAAAATTGAGACGACCCTTTCGATCATAAAACCAAACAATTTGTCCTTGAATTAAACGCTTCTTATCTGCGCTTTCATTGTTATAAGAAGAATTATAACCGTGAGATGCCTCTAATTTTTCAGGTGTAAACCCTTCACTCTTATAGTCCTCCTGAATCCATTCATATACAGTTAATCCTTCAGGACCAATACAATCCCAAAATGATTTTCTACGGAAGTCATCATCAAATGAAAAATCGAAATTATCCAAAATCAATTTTTTGATTCGATTACGGGTTCGCTTCATTTCCAACAAAATTAAATATGGCATTAATTTATGCTGGTCAAACTCATAACGTCCCCCATGATCTGGACGATTAGGTGCATTTACATTTTGGTAAAAATCTAATTTTATAGAGCCATATTCAACTATTACATCAAGTCTCAAATCTCCCTTTCTGCAATACTTACTATTAGGGCCAGTAAAAATATTTTTTTGCGCCTTGATGGTATATCCAAGTTTATTTAATTCTTTTAAAACTAAATTAAACATTTGCAGATGTAGTTGAGTTTTCCAATGAGCCTCTTCTTCAGACCAATTTTTATAATCTGGTCGATCAGCACTGATAACCATTGAAGCATTATGAAAATGAATTTTTCCTGAAAATTTAATTGATGTATCAATAGGATCAACTTCAAGAACACGTCTTTTAAAAATCATTTCAGCAGTTGTTGCTTCGCGCTCAATAGCTGATAAATCAATAGTTGACTCTTTTCTCGTTTCAAGTTCATAAACTTTGAATTTTGGACCTTTTTTTGATTGGGTGATCTTTTTAATGGAAAATACTTTATCCGAACCAAATAGAATAATTAAGGTTTTTTCTCTATATGTAATTTGACTCATGATGCACCGCCTTGGATAAACTTAAATTCGATTACCCAAACCCATGGATTTTCATTCCATGATTCTTGACCGTAAGATTCTTCCCAAAACCACTGATAGACCTCAAGGTAATTATCACTTGAAAGACCAGCGTATTGCCCCCCATTGTCCAGCACATAACGATCATACTTAGGTATAGTTTGTATTCCCTCCTTTAATGCATCTTCTTCAGATAATTGATGTAAACGCTCTGCAAAAACATTTGTTATTTCTAGAAATATACGAGCAGCTGAATGAGGCATTTCGCTTGGATACTTCCATACCACATCGATCTCTTCACCATGGCAGTCGTAATATGCAATCTCTTTTGGATTATCTGCTTTATATGCAAATGACTCATGTGGCGTTCCACCAACGCTTCTAATTTTGGTTCCATAAGTTTCTTGTACAAAAAGCTGATCACCAACCATTCCGTACGGGCAAACATTAAAGCAATCTACAAAATTTTTAATCGTGCCCTTATAGGTAGAATTAATACCGTAAGAGCGACCTTTCCAATTAAAACCAGAAGACTGACTTAAAGTTGGTTGAGGCTTGATAACTCGACGAGTTTGCGTTTTTCGACCAGCTAAAAGTGCTCTAATCATCGAAGCATTAAAGGTAATTGGATTTTCAATCATGCTTCGTCCACCTGTGCAGATTTAAATAAGCTCACTTGCTCTGCAAAAGCCCAAGCATATTGGCAAAAATTATTGTATTTAGAGTTAAGTTTATCTTTCGAATGTTCCAACACTGCTTTAGGTGTATGAGGTGTGAATTCCTTAGATTCCTGATATGCCTTTCTGCCTTCTGAAGATCCAATTAAGACAGAATTTAAGCTTTTATAGAGTTGTTCCTTTTCCTGAGAAAGAATTTCATTAAGAGTTTCGACGAAATTTTTACCAAAATTAGTAATGAACCATTCATCATGACCACCAAAAATAAATGGTGGTACGACCAGCTCACCATCTACAGATATCGCTGGATATTGCCCATGACATAATGAACAAACTACTAAAGCAGCAATTTTTAAATTAGGTGCTTCAAAACTGAATTTTTCTTGATGTTTACTGATTTCATAAATCATTGGTCTTCCCCCACTTCAAAACGAGAATCTAAGAAAGCTTTATTCACTAGCCCCACGTAACGTGACCAGCCAAAATTTTCCTGCCAAAACCACCAATTGTTCTGATTGTCACGCTTCCACGGCGTACCTTCAGAATCGGTATGGTTAGTTCCTAACGGCCAAACCTTTTTAGATGTCATGAAATCTCCCTTTGTGCTGATAAAGCACGATTGAGAAATTTGTCTTCATCGGTTTGAAGTTCTGCGATTTGTTGCGGGGCATCTTGTTTGATTAGACAAGTCGAGCACTGTTCTCCATTAAAATCAGTGCATTTGCCTGAGCAAGGATGATTTGCTAAATTACTCACGTTCATTTCTTCCAAGGTTTTGAACTGCCATGACCATTTCCTGCGCCAACAGGAAATGGTTTTTTATTTCCAGCTAAGTAGATCCAGCTGGACTGATTTGTCACATGCATTTGAATGCCGTGATTTTTCTGCCCGTAAAGGCACTAATTCAAAGGTATCTTCGGTATACCCAGTTTGTTTTGACCCAATAAAAACATTTCTGAGAAACTCGTATTCAGTTTCTGCTTCTGAGATTTTTCTTGTGCAAATGTTTTTAATTACTTCTAGAGAGCTTTTATTAGCCATCTCACCTTCTACTTCTGAAATCTTTTTCTTACACATAGAGCGGATGAGATTAGATATGGAGTTCTTGCCTTCAAGTTTGGCAATCCATTCCATCTTTGCTTTTTCTTCTAAAGATAATTTTGCTGAAGCATTTGCTAAAAGTTTTTCCGCCATACTTAAGTCTCTTATCCTACAAATAGGATTAATCAAGCAGATGCTTTTAGATTTTTGGAATTTAATTCAACGTCCTCTTTCTTCTGCTCAATGGCTACTAAAGCGTCTAAAGCTGCACCTTTGTTATAAGCAACTTCTTTTTGCTCACCTCTACAGATTTTTGAAACTGAGCTTTGAGAAATTCCAGTTCGTTCGGAGATTTGTTGTTGAGTCAAACCTCGGCTGTTTGAAAGGTAAATAACCTTATCTTGAATATTCATGCACATATTAGTTTCTCCGTGTTTAAGCATATTTTTATTCACTAATGAATAGTTGTCAATACACCAATGAATTGTTTCACAAAAAATATTCATTTTTGAATAAAATTAGTTATCCATCTTGGAGTTGGAAAAATGTACCTTCAAAAAAATGTTAAGTACCTGTTAAAGAAGTACAGCACCACTACTACAGGGCTTAGTAAAAAGTCTGGAGTACCACAACCAACACTTTTTCGTTGGGAGAACGGGCAATATAAAGAACCTAAAATTTCCACAGTAGAGAAACTTGCTTCATGGGCTGGTTATGATGCAAATACACTTATCAATAGCGATTTAGAAGTTATTGAAAATCAAAAAAGTAATGAGAAAGATGGGTTACTTGATAATAATGTAAATTTAACAAATAAATTAAAATTAGATGGGGATCTCGTTCCAGTCATTTCATGGGTTGCAGCAGGATCATTTACAGACGTTCACACTGTATTAAAAGATACTGAGGTTCTTGAATGGCTTCCACCTATGAAAAAGGCCGGGAAAAATGCCTATGGACTTATAGTTACTGGTACCTCGATGTTACCGAAATTTGAACCAGGTGATCGAATATATGTAAATCCAGATTTTCCAGTTTTTGATTTAAAAACAAATGATTTAGTTATTGTTTCATGCGCTGGTGATACACAAGCTACATTTAAGAGATTAATTATTGAAGAAGGTGAAGAAAAATATTTAGAGCCTCTAAATACTAAATGGCCTGAACAAATTATCAAACTAACAGAAGAATGTAAGTTAGTGGGTAAAGTCGTCGGTATGCATAGAGAGTTTTAAGGGAAAATTAGATGTTTAAAGAATCTGAATTTCAAGGAATTAATAGCGTTTTAACAACTTTCGCAGAAGAAGTTATAAAAACTCAACCTGAATTAGCTGCTAATATTCTTTTAAATATTAAAAATATTTCTAATGAACACCATCCGTTAGTTGAACAATCTTTCATCTTGGATAATTTTGAAAACCATGAGTTAGCAGCATTAAAGATAAAAGAAGCTTTAAATAGTTTTAATCATGAGTTAGCAAGATTAATGATTTTGACGAAAAATAATTTGATCAAAAATTAAAAATGTTTGGATTCTGTTCAGTTGAATGTTACCCCTTGTAAATACATGTAAATAAATAGGAAAAATCCAGTTTGAAACTGGTTTTTTTTCAGCCCTCACAAATTAAATTGATTACTTTATATACAATTAATTCATTGGTGAATTATTTATTATTGAATTAATCTATTCATTGATGAATAATAATTTCACCAAAACATGAAAAAGCCTCGATGACTTTGGACGGCTTCGAGGCTTTTTCTACCAATACTTTACGTATCAAGGCGAATTATTATGAATCAGAAATATATAAGCAGTCAATCGTCCCCATCTACCCCTATTTGTTTTGTACCTGAACTGAGTGGGAATAAAACAAATAAACCAGCTACTTCTAAACTTTATCAGCATCCGTCAGCACATGATCTACTGTTTAAAAAAGATAGTAAATGGCCGTATTTTTTATGTTTTCTTATATTTAGTGCATTAGCAATTGCTTTTCTTTATGCATGTGATGCAGAAGCCCAAGTACGTGAGCAGAAGGCACAACATTGGCAAGAACAATTTAACTCAGGCGAACCAGTTGAAGTCCAAGTACGTGTTGTTAAATTAGGTGGTGCACAATGAGAACTAATTTTTTACGTGGCGCTAAAAGAACCCAAAATTTTTCCAATAATCAATCAGGCCATAAATCAACATTCCGTGAATATATAGGTAAAGATGAAGAGCAAAATTTATATAAAGTACGTTTAGGCTACACCGTATATGCTGCACCGCATACGTTAACCCGTGTTTATACAGTTGATGCAACTGGTGTATTGACTCCCGTTTCTCAACATACACTTAATTCAAGAGAATGGATTCTCCGCAACTTGGAAGAAGAAATTTCGCGACAAAGAAAGCGCGAATTAGGTCAAATTCTCGGTAAAACGCATATTCCCTCTCCAGACCGCAAAGCTTACAAAATGCGTCGTGGCTTTCTAGGTACACGGTAGTTGGAGTCACTTTAATGATTCAAATTTATAACAGCAAAACTAGAACCTTTACTGTGATCGGTAAACGAATACAAGTTTTCTCAAATGTATCACTTCATGAAACTGAAGCTTTGCTCTTCAAAGCGAAACTTAAAGATTCTTTTTGGAGATTCTAACATGATGAAGTACATCCCTGACTCTATGTCATATCCATTCACAGTTTGGATGTCAGAAAGTGGTTTCTATCCTTCTTATAAAAAAGGATACATCGTTATGAAGCGTGGCAAAGAAGTGGCAAAGATTTCCCTAATAGAAACAAAAAAAGGTTTTGAAATGAATGAAGTGTGTCAAAAAAGATTTACTTCATTTTGTAGAACCTGGATGAATAGAGATAAACACTTTATTGATCAATTACGTATGCGTGGTTTATCCAGAATGAATCAACTTAGATACCAATTGGTTGCCTAAATGAAAGCTAAAAAAAAGGAGGTCTAAATTTAATGGCAATTTATATCTCAACCCCAGAGATTTTACAGAGGTACAAAATTTCTAAAGGTACTTTAAAAAATATGCGGGAAAGAGGCTCCGACCCCTTTCCTGAACCAATAATTAGAGGTCATGGAAGAGCTACTAACTTATATGGTGTTAAAGCCGTAGCATCTTGGGAAAGTAGAAATGGGTATTTAGAATCACTTGAAATTGAGCCTTTAATATCAAATCTTTCATAGTTATTTATAATGGCACAAAGCTTATCAAACCATTTTGCATAAGCTTGTGCCTGAGGTTCTAAATATTGATTTAAATCATAAGTTCCCCATACTTGTGGCAAAGCATGCCCCAGCATGATTTCACAAATGTGCGGAGGAGCAAATTCAGCAATGTGTGTCCGCATTGTTCGTCTCAAATCATGTGTGGTCCAATGGTTCATATCAACATCAAAATATCGTTTGACGTTTTCATTAATATAAATAGGAATAGTTGTTTGAAATCCTTTTTGAGTAGGTTTATATTTTTTTGCTCTAATAATTGGGAAAGCCCACTCACAATCTGGCGGAGAAAGTTCAAAAGCTTGTTTAATTAAAACTTCTACTTGAGGAATCATAGGTCTAACAATAGCTTTTCTAGATCTTGCACCAGTTTTATGCTGCTCAGGAGGAATTGTCCAAGTATGATTATGAAAGTCAAAGTCACTCTTTTTAGCTGTTCTCAACTCACCTACTCGACAACCAAAAATTAATAACATCAGTATCATTAGTTTGTTTTTAGGTGATATTCCTGTTGATAGAAATGTCGCATGGATTACCCAGAAAATTTCTTGTTCAGTTAAATATCTCGTCCTAGGATTTTTACGAACATTTAAATCAATTGCTCTAATATGCAATAAAGTCTGCTCTTTTAATTTTCCATGAATGCACCCCCACTTCATGATTAGCTTCAAATTACCTAATACCTTTATTGCAACAGTTTTTGCATAACTAACGATTGTAAATAGAAGCTGCGACCATTCCTGTAAAGTAACTTCATCACAAATACGTTTACCTAATCTAGGAAAAACATGTAATTCAAAAGCTCTTTTATCATCTTTACAGGCTGCTTTATGAGCGGCTGCGGTCTCAAAGAATTCTAGACATATTTGCCGAACGGTTGGTTGCGCTAAGTATGCTGTCTCTTTTTTTAATTTTAGTTGTAACGGATCTCTTCCTTTATCTAATTCCTTTTTATTTTCAAGAACTTCTGCTCTCGCCTCTTTTAAGGACATCATTGGGTAAGTGCCAATGTCCATACGTTTTGAAGAGTTGTTAAATCTGTAACGCATTTGAAAAACAATTTTCCCTTTTGGAGAAATGCGAACTGATAAACCGTCTCTGTCATTAACTACTTGAGTAGTTTCTCTCAACTTTCCATTATTTGATTTTAACCAGGTATCACTTAAAGCCATTTTCACATCATAAAAAACCAACTTACAAAATATCTTAAGCAACTTACCTTCCATGCCAGCTATAATATTTTGTACAAATCCTTGTACAAATTTTTGTTTGTTGCATGAATTACTTTGTTGAGCTTTGAATTTCTTTGAATGCCACAAAACACTCACAAATTATTATTTTTTAAAGGTTATATGACTAAATCACTTGAAAAATTGTGCTTTGAATATCTTTGGAGATTTTTGACGCATGTCTAAGATTGTAATGTTTGACATGGATGGTACGCTATTAGATCTCGCTTTTGATGATTTCATCTGGAATGAATGTCTTCCTAAGCGACATGCAGAGATACATCAACTTCCACTCGACCAGAGCCAAAAAACACTATATCAGTTTTATCAATCACATAGACATACGCTTGTTTGGTATTCATCAGCTTATTGGACCAAAACTGTAGGCGTTGATGTACTCAAATTACAGCAAGAATTTCAGACAAAAATTCAAGCTCGGTTTGGTTGTATTGAGCTTCTGCAGGAACTGAAAAAGCAAGGATATAGTTGTTGGTTAGTTACAAATGCCGATCGTGCAAGCTTACGGTTAAAGCTCGATAATGTTGCAATTGAACACTTCTTTGACGTAATCGTATCGAGTGAACAAATTGGTTATGCAAAAGAAGATATTCATTTTTGGCAAGAGCTCCAAAAATTACACCCTTTCGACCCAGAAGCAACCATTTTTATTGATGATACAGCTCCTGTACTAAAAACAGCTGAAAAATTTGGTATCAAGCACTTGTTTACTATCTTGCAGCCCTCAAGTCTAAAGGATGTAAGAAAGCATGAAGATTTAGAATATAAAGCACTAGATCGACTTACAGAATTGCTGTCTATATTGAATCAAATTGATAGAAAGGATAATGATGTCAAAATCGCTTGAAAACGATGCTGTAGAGACCATGCGTATCGACAAATGGTTATGGGCTGCTCGTTTTTTTAAAACTCGTTCAATTGCTAAAGCAGCAATCGAAGGAGGTAAAGTACATCACAATAATGAGCGTGTAAAAGTTTCCAAAGAAATTCTTGTTGGAATGGAACTGATTATTCAACAAGGTTTTGATAAAAAAACCGTTGTCGTAAAAGCGCTTTCGAACACACGTGGTCCAGCACCAGTTGCCCAGCAACTTTATGAAGAAACAGAAGTAAGTATTGCTAGACGGGAGTTGATTGCATCCCAACGAAAATTGCATAATCTTGCTCGACCTGATCATAGACCGAGTAAAAAGGATCGTAGACAGATTAATCGGTTTAAACAGGACAATGATCAACACTGGTCGTATGGTGATGAATAAAAACGTCGAGTTGTGTCGCACACACACAGACAACACATAGAAGCTATAGAAAAAATCTGTCACTATTAGCCCTGTGAAACAAGTTGAGATTCAATGCATCCACTTGGGTTAAACGTGATGAACTTAGAGTATTGAGGTTTTTGAGATGGATGAGAATAAAAGCAAAGCATTACAAGCCGCGCTAAGTCAAATTGAGAAACAATTTGGCAAAAATACGGTGATGCGTCTCGGTGACAACACTGTTCAAGCAGTTGAAGCTGTATCTACAGGTTCTTTGACGTTAGATATTGCATTGGGGATTGGCGGTTTACCGAAAGGTCGTATCGTTGAGATTTATGGTCCAGAATCTTCTGGTAAAACCACAATGACTCTCCAAGCGATTGCACAATGTCAAAAAGCTGGTGGTACTTGTGCATTTATCGATGCAGAACACGCATTAGATCCACAATATGCACGTAAACTCGGTGTGGACATTGATAATCTACTTGTATCGCAACCTGATAACGGTGAACAAGCACTTGAGATTGCAGACATGCTAGTTCGCTCTGGTGCAATTGATTTAATCGTTGTCGACTCAGTGGCTGCTCTTACTCCTAAAGCAGAAATTGAAGGCGAAATGGGTGACTCTCACATGGGCTTACAAGCTCGCTTAATGAGTCAGGCATTACGTAAAATTACGGGTAACGCTAAACGCTCGAACTGTATGGTTATTTTCATTAACCAGATCCGTATGAAAATTGGTGTAATGTTTGGTAGCCCTGAGACTACGACTGGTGGTAACGCATTGAAGTTCTATGCTTCTGTACGTTTAGATATCCGCCGTATTGGTCAGGTCAAAGAAGGTGATGAAATCATCGGCTCTGAAACTCGAGTTAAAGTTGTTAAAAACAAAATGGCTCCTCCTTTTAAAGAAGCTATTTTCCAAATCTTATACGGTAAAGGTACAAACCAGCTTGGCGAACTTGTAGATTTAGCTGTACAACAAGATATCGTGCAAAAAGCAGGCGCTTGGTATTCATATCAAGGCAATAAAATTGGCCAAGGTAAAAACAATGTTATCCGCCACTTTGAAGAAAATCCTCAAATGGCTGGAGAAATTGAAAAGATTATCCGTGAACAACTGCTAACTACGGGTACTAATGGTGCTGTACAGGTGGAAGATGAAGAAGAAGATCTTCTATTAGAGTCTTAATTACCGCTAATAAGTCTTAAAACGCCCCTTCGGGGCGTTTTTTACAAGGAAATATTAAATATGTTCAAAAGAACAGAAGAACAGCCCCAACAACGCGCTTTGCTAACAGGTCAACGTTTGCGCTCATATGCTTTTGCGTTATTGACTCGTCGAGATTATTCGAAAGCAGAACTTATCGAGAAATTGAATCGTTATGCACAAAACCCTGAAGAGGTTAAGCAACTTGTTGAAGAGTTATCTGAGCAAAATTATCAAAGTGACCAACGCGTTGCAGAACTAACATTGGCTAGCCAAATTCGTAAAGGCAAAGGGCCAAAACGCATCAAACAAGCTTTAAAAACTAAACAAATCGAAAATGATTTAATTGCAGATGAAATTCATAATATTGATTGGGTGGAACAGGCTTATCAACTTAAAGTGAAAAAGTTTGGTGAAGAAGTAGAAAAAGATCCTAAACTTAAAGCAAAACAGATGAGGTTTTTACAATATAGAGGATTTGATTTAGATGTAATTATGAAGGCAATCCAACGGAGATCGGATTAGAAGATGGTGGCAACCCCACTAGCAAAACTTCGGCACATCATAGATCTGCTACCGTTGCTACCTTCCGGTCCTGGCGGGGTTCACAGAGTACAATTGCGAAGCCACCAGCGGGGCTACCATTGCAAAACAGAGTATAGAGATTTTTAAAAGAGTTGCAAGCCTTCTTCTCAATTTTAAGCAAGTTTATGTTTCAATTGATTAATTCATCGTCAAAAACATATAAATTCCTAGAATCTCTTATCTTATATTCTTTCTTGATACTTATTTTGAATAAAATATGCTTGAAGATTGTAAACTATTCTTGCATTTATATTGTTAGCTGTTTTAATTGCAATGATCAATTAAAACCTTAGATAGCTAATGTGAATAGTTTACATATTCCCTTCTCAAGTTAGCTTTTACATAAAATTATGGACCTATACTCATGCGATTGATGAAGCATTCTTTATTATTTATTGCCTTAATGAGCACTACTTCTCTCTATGCCAATATTCCAATTGAATCGCGCGGTTTAAGTCAAAGTGGTGGTAGTTCAACTAACACTTCATCGAATAACGCTTCAGTCCCTAGTAATTTAAATTGGGAATTGATGCAAAAAAACCAACAATTAGAAAATGATATACGTACCTTACGCGGACAGTTAGAAGAACAATCGAATGATATTGAACAACTGAAAAAAGATTTATCTAATCGCTATACTGATTTAGACCAGCGTTTGGAATTACTAAATCAAAAAGTAGATCCAGAAAGTGCAGCACCAGACAATACAGCAAATAGTGATGCTACAGCTACCGGAAGCTCAGAAGCTCCTCCTACCGACAATAAAGCAGCTAGTACTACTACAACTGCTGCAAGTCAAGTTACTTCCCCTTCACAAACGCAAGTAACACAACCAGCTTCATCGCCTGCTACGCAAAATCAATCGAACCCTGTAGAACTTGAAAAAGCAGCTTATACTGTCGCTTTAGATGCCTACAAACAAGGTGGAGCGAAAAAAGCGATTGCTCCAATGCAGAACTTTATCAAAAATCATCCTAATAGCGTTTATACAGGCAATGCCTATTTTTGGTTAGCTGAGTTTAATTTAGCAACTGATCCGGTAAATTATAATGAAGCTAAAAAGAACTATAATGTAGTCGCTACGCAATACCCAAATTCTAGTAAAGCTCCTCGTGCGCTTTATCAACTCTACAGTATTGCCAAAGATGTTGATAAAAACACTGTATCAGCAAACCAATATAAAGCTAAAATCTTAAGTCAGTATCCAAAATCTGAAGAAGCCAAATTTTTTAATAAATAAAAGTTTTTAAGAAAAAAAGACACCGCGATCTGCGGTGTCTTTTTTTGAATATCTCGGCTTAACGCACAATACCACGTTCTGATTGTTCAACAGAGTCAATTAATAATTGAGCTTCTGGAACATTCGGAAGAATATCATTTTTAATCTGCTCAACAGCTTGAACAGAAGTCAGGCCTGATTTGAAAATCAATTTATAAGCTTCTCTAAGGCCTTGAATTGTATCCTTAGACCAACCCTTTCGGCGCATACCTTCTATATTAATACCAAACGCATGTGCTGGATTACCAGATGCCATAACATAAGCTGGCACATCTTTTAAAATTAAAGATGCTCCACCAACCATACTGTAAGAATCGATTTTACAGAATTGATGAATTCCCGAATTACCACCAATAATGACATGGTCACCGATATGAACGTGTCCAGCAACACCAACATTATTTGCGAAAATATTATGATCACCAACAATACAGTCATGTGCAATATGCGTATTAACCATCAATAAGTTATGACTACCTATTTTAGTTAAAGCATTATCTTGTACAGTTCCTCTATGTAAACTGCAATGCTCACGAATTAAATTATGATCTCCAATCTCTAACCAAGTTTCTTCACCTTGATATTTCAAGTCTTGGCAAACTTCACCAACACTTGCAAACTGGAAAATCTCATTATTTTGACCAATTTTGGTAAAACCACCAACTACAACATGTGAATGTAATTTAGTACCAGCGCCAATCGTCACATTTGGACCAATAATACAATAAGGTCCTATCTGGACATCCGGGGCAATCACTGCAGATGGATCAATAATGGCCGTAGAATGAATTAAATCGTGATTGCTCATGCCTGCTCTGTTTTTTGGTGTGAAATCATAATTTCAGCGGTTGTTGCTACAATACCGTCAACGGTAGCCGTACAGTTATATTTGTAGATACCGCGTTTTTGCATTACTAATTCAGATTTTAATACAAGTTGGTCGCCTGCAACTACTTGTTTTTTAAATCTAACCTTTTCTGCACCAGCAAAGAGGAATAAAGAACCTGGTTTTGGCGTCTCATTGTTCATAATAAAACCTAGAACGCCCGAAACTTGAGCTAATGCCTCTACAATTAGGACACCCGGCATAATCGGATATTCTGGGAAATGTCCTTGTAGGAACTCTTCATTGATAGAAACATTTTTATAACCAACAATACTATTGTCAGTAACTTCAGTCACACGATCAACCAATAAGAAAGGATAACGATGCGGCAAATATTGACGAATCGTTTGAATCTGCATTGGTAATTCAGGGATGGCAAATTTAGGTGTAGTTGACTCGGTCATAATATTCTATTTACGCAAATTAAAAGTTGATTCAAGAGACTCTATTTGAGCTTGTATATGATCAAGTCGTTTAGTGATTTGGGTCAATGGCACATCTGCTAATTGTCGCAAGCGTACAATTGTCTTTTTCCAATGACTATTTTCAAATAATCCAATTCCTGAAGAATAGGTACCAGCTTCAGAAATATTTTTTGTGACCATTGACATTCCAGTTAAAGTCACATTATCAGTGATTGAAAGGTGACCAGACACACCGCAAGCTCCTGCAAGAATACAGTTTTTGCCAATTTTAGTGCTTCCAGCAATTCCACATTTAGCAGCAATAGCTGTATTGGAACCTATATGAACGTTATGTGCGATTTGCACAAGATTATCAATAATTACCCCATCTTCCAAAATCGTATTATCTAGTGCCCCTCGATCAATACTACAATTTGATCCAATGCGGACATCATTACCTATGATAACTGAACCTAATTGTGCGATACGATGCCATTTATCTTGATATGGTGCAAATCCAAAGCCTTCACTACCAATTACAGTACTTGCATGAACTCGAACACGATCAAGTAATTTAGAACCGCCAGTAATGGTGACATGAGAATCGATAAAACAATCCTTTCCAATTTCCACATTATCATCCAGACGAGTATGAGACTGAATAATCGTGTTCTCACCTACTACACAATTTTCACCAATTACAACGTAATGGCCAATATATGCTTTTTCAGAAATAATTGCAGAAGGATGAATTTGAGCAGTACTTTCAATACCTATTGATGTGATCTTTTTATCAAAAGCATGCGTAAGGATGGCAAAAGCCAAATATGGATTATCAACAATAATAAAATTTTGTTTATCAGTAAGCTGTTCTTTAATAGAGCTTGTAACAATGTACGCACCCGCACGGCTAGTCTTTGCTTGATCGATATACTTTTCGCCATTTACGAAAGTAATATGAGAAGGTTCAGCATTTTCTAAACTTGCCAGATTTATAAATTGAAGACTACCCGCACCGACTAACTCACCATTAACTAGGTGAGCTAGTTCATCTAAACGATAATGTTGCACTTTCATTAATTTATTTCATTGAATTAACCTTTTGTATCATTTTATCAGTTAAATCATATTTAGCGTCATAGGCAACGGTCGAATTTTTATTCAAAATGAAGTCAAGATTATTTTCTTTTCGTAATTGTTCAGCTGCTTGCTTCACACGAGTCTCAAAAGTTGAGTTCATTCCTTGCAAACTAGTTTGAACTTTAGACTGCAAACCTTGTTGAGTCGAATTAAATTCATTTAATTTTGACTGATATTGAGTTTGAAGCTTCTTAATATCATCTTCTTTCATTTTTTGCCCTTGAGTTTGGGCTTGACGCTGAAGGCCTTCTAACTCTTTACCCAACTGCTCAAGACGAGTTGTTGTTGGTTTAACAGATTGATTTAAACTTGCATTTTGTTGTTTTAAATAAGT
The DNA here is from genome assembly GCF_027855145.1 of Acinetobacter sp. AOR18_HL. Taxonomy (NCBI): domain Bacteria; kingdom Pseudomonadati; phylum Pseudomonadota; class Gammaproteobacteria; order Moraxellales; family Moraxellaceae; genus Acinetobacter; species Acinetobacter sp. AOR18_HL. The sequence continues at coordinate 66,430 of NZ_JAKTIG010000064.1, read as the reverse complement.
ACTACTTTCAACAACTTTAGCAAGATCAATAACACCATAACCAGCAGCATTAGTCATAGCAGAAATTGTAAGGCCTAACCCTAACATTAATATATTTAATTTTTTCATCTTAATTTGTGTCCTTATTTCATTGTTTAGTCAAGTCGTACTTAGAAAGTACGACCGATTTCAAACTGAATCTCTTTAGTTTCGTCACCAGGCTTATCATTTAACGGGAATGCATAGCTAAGAGATAATGGCCCAATCATAGTGATCCATGTAAAACCAACACCTACGCTATAACGCATATTACCTAAATCAAAACCGTAGTTATCTTCACAGTATTTTTTAGCATCTGCTATTTGCTGCCCATTCATAATCATAGAATAAGAGCCAACATCACACTTAGTATCAAATACTTGACCACCTTCAGCAAAAATGACTGGTCGTACTTGGCGAGTCCAGTCCCCTTTGAAAGGTAACGGTAAAGCTAATTCAGTACCAAATTGTACTAAAGCATTACCCCCCACCTCTTCTGGAGAACCGTCATTTTGCTTGGTTTCTTGTAAGTTTACACTTGCATACTTAGGACCCAAGGTACTGTTATCATAACCCCGAACAGAACCATAACCACCTGCATAGAAGTTTTTATAGAATGGTAAATCATTACCATAGCCAAGTTTACCGTAACCACGCAATACGAAACCAGTATTACTAATTGGCCAAAATGCCTGTGCATCATAAGTTGCTTTTTGATAGTCAACATCACTACCTGGCAAACCAATTTCAAGACCTACACGATGTGACATACCTGAAGTAGGGAAAATAGGACGGTTTAAAGTATTGTATGACCAACCTAAATTTAAGTTATATGTAAAGAACTCACCATCAAACGCATTATCATATTGTTCTTCTGGGACCTTACATTCCCCCTTCTCAGTATCATACTGCGACTCACCATTTAAGGTTGGACAATATGAACCCTTACTTGTTGCTTTACCACCATTTGCTAACAAATAATCACGCACATAAGTAGAGACATAAGGACCAGTCGTTACTTTAGTATTATCAATACCTAAAGAGGCACTTAGGCTTTGGTTTTCATCAATTGGGTAACCAAAACTTAAACTACCACCGAAACTATCGGTAACGTAATTATTAACGTTATAGTCATCATTTAACTTTGTTTTACGGTAATAAACATTATAACCGCGGCTTACACCATCAATAGTGAAGTAAGGGTCAGTAACACTTAAGTTATAGTAGTCTTGAGTTTCAGAGCGAGATAAATCGATCGAAACACGATTACCCGTTCCCATAAAGTTAGTTTGACTCAAACCTGCCTGGAATGTGATACCACCACTTTGTGAGTAACCTACCGCTAATGTTGTAGTTCCCGAGTGTTGCTCTTCAACATTTACGTTTAAATCCACCTGATCTGGTGAATTTGGAATACGAGCCGGTTTAATATCAACTGTTTTGAAGAATCCAGTACGCTCTAAACGAACCTTGGACAAATCAATTTTTTCATTACTCGCTAAAGCGCCTTCCATTTGACGCATTTCACGACGCAATACTTCATCGGCAGTTTTACTATTACCTGTAAAGTTAATACGACGTACGGTTACTTGCTGACCTGGGTTTACATAATAGTTCAAGTCAACAACACCCGTTTCATTATTAATTTGCGGAACGACATTTACATCTGCAAAGTAATAACCAGCATTACCATATTTACGCAATAACAATTGCTTAACAGCATTTACTTTTTCTTGAGAATAGGTATCCCCATCTTTATAAATTTTCAAAGCTTGCAGTTCTTCAGGTTTATAAAGTGCGTCACCTAAAAACTTGGTTTGACCAAATTTGAACTGGCTACCTTCCTCAACAGCAACTTCAATAAAGATATTCTTTTTATCTTCACTAATATTAAGCTGTGAGTTATTGATATGAAAATTGATATAACCTTTATTCAGATACATAGCGCGCAAAGCTTCAAGGCTCGCTGCCATTTTCTCTCTAGCATAACGGTCATTACGGGTTACAACTGAAGCCCAACCACTTTCTTTAACTGCGAAAGCTTGTTTAATTTCACTGTCTTTAAAAACAGTATTACCAATAATATTGATATTAAAAACTTTAGCTGCCGTACCTTCATTAAAATTTAATTTAAGTTCAACACGGTTATTTGGGCGAGCTATAGTATCAACAGTTACATCAGCATCATAACGGCCTTGCTGAGTATATTGCTGCTCTAATTCAGTTTCAATTGTTTGTAAAGCTGACTTCTTAAAAACTTCGCCTTCAGCAATGCCCATTTTTTTGAGGCCTTGCTCTAAAGCCTCTTTAGGAATAAGTTTGTTACCCTTAAATTCAAGTTTTGAAATAATCGGGCGCTCTACGACATTGAAAACTAAAGTATCGTTATCTCTTGATGCTTTAATATCGTCAAAAAGTCCAGTGGCATACAATGTTCGAATTGCTTCTGCGATCATCGGTTCATTAACGCGATCGCCACTGTTGATTGGCAACATGGTAGAAACATTTGCAGGAGTAAGACGGACCAAACCATCTATACGAATATCTCGAACAACGAAATCATCAGCTGCATATGCTTGTTGTACCGCTGCCATAGCGCTAACAAGTGCCAAAGGCATTAAAAAATGTGTGTGCCGCATGCCAGTTTTTCCAGTAAGTTATAAATCCATATACGTTTACAAACGCATAAAATCGTTAAATAAAGCTAAAAGCATCATACTACCGAGCAGTACCATACCAATTTTTAGACCAAACATTTGTATTTGTTCAGAAACAGGCTTACCACGAATAGCCTCAATAATGTAATAAACGAGATGTCCACCATCTAGCATTGGAATTGGTAATAAATTTAAAATTCCAAGACTTACACTCATTAAAGCCATAAATGAGATGAAAGTCTGCCATCCCATTTCTGCACTTTGTCCCGCTACTTTCGCGATTGTAATTGGTCCAGAAAGATTCTCTAAACCAATTAAACCCTTAACCATTTTTACTATCGAACTCAATATCATGCTAGAGATTTGGCCAGTCTTATCTAGCGACATCTGGAAAGCTTGTATTGGAGTATATTGAATTGTTTGCTTATATTCGTCAGGAATTGTAATTTTTCCTGCATCACTTTTTACGCCTAAGACACCGCTCACTTGCCCCATATTGTCACGCTTTCCTTGAGGCATGACTTGCAAATGAACGAGTTGACCATTACGCAACACATCAATACTTAGTAATTTTTCTGGTGAATGTTGCACAACTTCCACAACATCAAACCAATCTTTCATTACTTGACCATTAATTGAAACAATACGATCACCGACTTTCATTCCTTGACGAATTGCTGCCCCATCTGCAGTCAACTCCGTTACAACAGCAGGAATAACGGGACGATAGGGTAAAAAACCTAATACATCTAAAGCTGATTCATTTTGGTTTTTTAAAAAATCTTTAATGGGTAAAACAATATTTTTCTCAGTACCTGCACGATCTACATCGATATTCAAGCTACCAGTTTCACCTACACGATCAATCAAAGCAAAGTTAAGTTTTTCCCAAGTTTGCGTTTCCTTTCCGTCAACAGCAATAATCTTGTCACCTACTTGTAGTTGAGCTGTTGCAGCTGGCGAGTTGGGTATAACTTTACCCACTCTTGTATTTAGTTGTTCCTGTGCTGGTAAAAATAAAATCCAGAAAAGTAAAACAGCAAAAATCAAATTAATTAAAGGACCAGCCGCAACAATTGCTATACGCTTCCATGGTTTTTGACGGTTAAATGCATAAGGTAAATCTTGCTCTGCAACATTACCCTCGCGCTCATCGAGCATTTTTACATAACCACCTAGAGGCAAAGCTGAAAGTTGGTACTTAATTCCAGATTTTTTTGATGTCCATTTAAGTAATGTCGGACCAAAACCAATAGAATAAACTAGAACTTTAACACCAAGTTTTCGTGCCACCCAATAATGACCGAACTCATGAATTGCAATTAATGGACCGAGCAAGAGAGCGGCTGCTGCAATCATAAATAATGCACTCATTTCAGCCTCCTATACTTGATATATACTGCTGTGCTACATGTCGTGCTACTTCATCTTTATTCAAAATAGACTCGATATTATCAGCAACTGAGTTTTCCAATTTTTGCAAAGTATGCTCTACCACTTGTGGGATATTTGTAAATCCAATCTGTTGGTTTAAAAATGCAGCAACGGCAACCTCATTTGCAGCATTTAAAATAGTAGGTGCTAGCCCTCCTGCACGCATTGCCTGACGGGCTAAATCAAGTGCTGGAAATTTCTGGATATCCGGTGCTTGAAAATTAAGCTGAGAATACTCAAATAAATCTAAAGCAGGAACACTAGTCTGTAAACGTTCTGGCCATGCTAATGCATGGGCAATCGGTGTACACATGTCTGGATTACCCATTTGCGCCAATGTTGAACCATCAACATATTGCACCATAGAATGAATAATACTTTGTGGATGAACAACAACTGTAACAAAATGTTCAGATATTGAAAACAAATGACATGCCTCGATCAACTCTAACCCTTTATTCATAAGAGTAGCTGAGTCAACTGAGATTTTCTGTCCCATAGACCAGTTGGGATGCTTACAAGCCTGTGCAGGAGTAACTTTTTCTAACTGTTCTAACGAATGGTTTAAAAATGGTCCACCTGAAGCGGTCAATAAGATTCTTGATACACCCTGTTGCGGTTGTCCATTTCTTTCAGCCTCTAAATAATTATGAGGTAATGATTGAAAAATAGCATTGTGTTCTGAATCTACTGGTAATAATAATGCCTGATGATCACGTGCTGCTTGCATCATGATTTCACCAGACATGACTAAAGCTTCTTTATTAGCAAGCAATACGCGTTTACCAGCTTTTACAGCCGCTAATGTTGGTAATAAACCAGCTGCTCCAACAATTGCAGCCATAACTACATCAACATCTGGATGAGATGCGATACTTACCAGCCCTTCCTGATCAGTCAAAATTTCAATATTTTGTAATTCATTTTTTGCAAATAAAGCTGCTAATTCGTCAACTTTTTGCTTTGGAACAACTACAACTTTTGGTTGGAATTGTTTACATATATCAACCAATTCAGAAATTCGACTATGAGCTGAAATTGCAAATACTGAATACTTATCAGGATGTTGATTTAAAATTTTTAAGGTACTTTGCCCAATGGAACCGGTTACACCCAATATGCAAACAGATTGTGTCATTTATAAATCTACACCAATAAGTTTTAATATATACATTCCCGTTGCAAAGATCGGGGCTGCAGCAAGTAAAGAATCAATACGATCTAAAACACCACCATGACCAGGTAGTACACGTCCAGAATCTTTAATACCAGCACGACGTTTAATCATCGACTCAAATAAATCACCTAAAACTGAACCGAATACTGTAATCAGCGACAAGATAAGAAACAGGATTTGCTGAATTAAAGTTAAATTTAGATACTGATATTGCACAACCAACATTACCAGTATGGTCGTGATAATACCACCATACAAGCCTTCTACTGATTTGTTCGGACTTACGGTTGGCGCTAGTTTTCTTTTACCAAATTTACGGCCAACAAAGTAAGCACCACTATCTGCACCCCACACAAGCAAGAACAGATACATTAACCACCAAGGCGAACTTTGCCAGACAACAAAAATTGAAGTTACCGCAGCACAAACTAAAATAATGCCAATTACATATAGAGTAGCGTTATACCACCCATCAAATTCAGGAAAAGATTTGACCCAATAAACGCTTACAAGCCAAGTCAAAATTGAAGCTGACCACAACAGTAATGCAATATCATGGAAAAATAGAGCAACGCCTGAAACGAATGCAACAAGCAGACCGTAGCACCAAGCTTTTGGCTTTACAGCATTTACAGCTTCATGGGGCATTAATTTATACCATTCATACCCCGCAACCCCTGCTGCTACAATCATAAGAACCAACATTGGATAATGTGATTGCGTAGCAAACATACAGCCTAAAACAACTGCGACAAGTACCAATGCGGTAACAATCCGCTCTAACATTATAAGTTCTCTATTTTCTCTTGCTGAATTTGTTCAGATGTTTTGCCAAAACGACGTTCACGCCCTGAAAAAACATTCAATGCATGATCGAATTCTTGTACTGTAAATTCTGGCCATAAAGTATCAGTAAAATACAGCTCCGCATATGCTGCTTGCCATAACAAGAAATTAGATATGCGATAATCTCCACCTGTACGGATCAATAAGTCCACAGCTGGCAGATCGTTTAGACTGACATATTTTTCGAACAAATCAACATTTATTTGATCAGCACCAAATTCACCACGGGAAACCGCTTCAGCAACTTGTTTTGCTGCATTTGCAATATCCCACATCCCACCATAGCTCACAGCAATAGTTAAGGTCATAGTGTTATGGTGTGCTGTCTGTTGCTCTGCATCTTCCATTAAGGCAACTAGGTGTGACGGTAATCTGGAACGATCACCTATGAAACGCAAAGCAATATTAAATTTCTTCATGCGAGGTATTTGCTCATGAATAGTTTCTTCAAGAAGCTTCATAAGCAGATCGACTTCAAATTGTGGTCGATTCCAGTTTTCGCTTGAAAATGCAAAAACCGTTAAAGCACGAATACCTGTTTTTTTACAATGTTCAACGATAGGATCAAGAACATTTTTACCCTCTCGATGTCCATCACCTTTTTGCATTTGATTTTTTTTTGCAAAGCGGTTGTTGCCATCCATGATGATGGCAACATGCTTAGGAAGATGATACTCTTCTGAATCGGTCATAAAATTTAGACCTTCATCAATTCTGCTTCTTTCGCTGCAAGACGCTTGTCTACTTCTGCAACATATTTGTCAGTGATTTTCTGGATATCATCACCTGCACGGCGCTCATCATCTTCTGAGATTTCTTTCTCTTTTAATAATGCTTTGATATCACCTAATACATCACGACGAATATTACGAATTGCAACTTTTGCATTTTCAGCTTCGCTACGCGCAATTTTTTGCATATCACGACGTGTTTCTTCAGTTAATGCAGGTAAAGGTACACGAATTGCATCCGCTGTAATTGGGTTTAAACCAAGATCACTCTCACGAATTGCCTTATCAATAGCTGAAACCATTGTACGTTCAAATGGCTGAACAAGAAGTGTACGAGAATCTTCAACACCAATGTTTGCCACTTGATTTAAAGGCACATCAGAACCGTAGTAAGGAACCATTACCCCATTTAAGATTGATGGGTGTGCACGGCCGGTACGAACTTTAGCAAACCCTAGTTCCAAAGACTCAAGAGTTTTTAACATACGTTGTTCGCTGTCTTTTTTCAGATCGTTAATCATATGATCTACCTTACTTATTTATTCAAGGATGTTTTAACAAATTTAATTTAGCGCTAGTATAAAGAGCTTTCGTCAACACGTACATTATTTAGTAACGCGTGTACCTTCTTTTTCGCCCATGACTACTGACAATAGCGCGCCTGATTTATTCATATCAAAAACTTGTAATGGCACATTATGGTCACGACATAAACAAATAGCTGTCAAATCCATAACACCAAGTTTTTCGTCCAATACCTGATCAAAGGTTAAATGATCATATTTAACCGCATCTTCGTATTTACTTGGATCTTTATTATATACGCCATCTACTTTGGTCGCTTTTAGAATTAAATTTGCTTCAATTTCAATTCCGCGTAAGCAAGCTGCCGTATCAGTCGTAAAGAATGGATTTCCTGTACCAGCAACAAAAACACAAACTTCACCCTGACTCAAGTGACGGATAGCATCACGACTTGAATAAGACTCTACTACTGTACCAATTGGTAATGCAGACATAAGGCGAGTTCTGATATTACGGCGAACCAATGCATCACGCATAGCCAAACCATTCATTACAGTTGCAAGCATACCCATTTGATCGCCTGTTACACGACCAACCAAGCCATCCTTTTGCAACTGACTACCACGATACAAGTTACCGCCACCAACAACGATACCCACTTGCACGCCTAAGCCAACTAAGTGAGCAATTGAAAGGGACATTTGATCAAGAACTTGGGCATCAATACCCATGTCTTTGTTACCTGATAATGCTTCACCAGATAGTTTTAATAAAATGCGTGAATAACGGGGGCTAATTGTTTCCGCCATGAGTTTGCTCCAAAACCTCTTAAACTGAATGCTTTTTTGAATCGTTATCGATTAAACCGACTTAATTTTAATTAACTTTGCAAATAAGTCGTATTCATCCGCATCGGTGATTTCGACTTCCAACATATCGCCTGGTTGAATAGTGCTCTTATCGATATCTTCTACAAAGACATTACCGTCAATTTCCGGAGCATCGGCATAAGAACGTGCAACAGCAACAGGATATTCATCTTCCAAACTATCGACTAATACAGTCATCGTTTGACCAATACGTTTTTGCAACTTAGCAGCAGAAATTTGTTGCTGCACTTGCATAAAGCGCTCGTAACGCTCTTGTTTAATTTCTTCAGGCACATGATCGGGTAAATCATTTGCCGTAGCGCCTTCTACTGGTGAGTAGGTAAAGCAGCCAACACGATCAAGTTCAGCTTCAACTAACCAATCGAGCAATATTTGAAAATCTTCTTCAGTTTCGCCTGGGAAACCCACTACAAATGTAGAGCGAATCACAAGATCTGGGCATTTTTCACGCCACAATTTAATTTTTTCGAGTGTATTTTCACTGTGAGCCGGACGCTTCATTAACTTAAGAATACGCGGGCTTGCATGTTGGAATGGAATATCAAGATATGGCAGAATTTTACCTTGTGCCATTAAGTCAATAACCGCATCAACATGTGGGTATGGATAAACATAATGTAAGCGCACCCAGATACCAAGTTGGCCTAGTGCTTCACACATATCAAAGAATTTTGTTTTAACAGGCTGGCCATTCCAGAAATCAAGTTTGTACTTGGTATCCACACCATAAGCTGATGTATCTTGGGAAATAACCAAGATTTCTTTAACACCTGCTCTTTTAAGCGCAGCGGCTTCTTCCAGTACACTTCCAACTGGACGCGATACTAGATCGCCACGCATACTTGGGATAATACAGAAGGTACAACGGTGGTTACATCCTTCAGATATTTTTAAATAGGCATAATGTTTTGGTGTTAAGCGAATTCCTTGTTCAGGAACCAAATCAACAAACGGGTTGTGTTTAGGTGGTGCTGGGACATATTCATGTACAGCTTCCATTACATCTTGATAAGCTGCTGCACCAGTAACCTTTAAAACATTTGGATGCATTTGACGAATTTTGTCTTCGTCTTTACCTAAGCATCCAGTAACGATTACTCGACCATTTTCACTCATGGCCTCGCCAATTGCATCTAGCGACTCTTGTACCGCAGATTCGATAAAACCACAGGTATTAACAACAACTAAATCAGCACCATCATAATCTGATGCAACTTGATAACCTTCAGTCTTTAACTGAGTTAAAATTCGTTCAGAATCTACCAATGCCTTAGGACAACCTAAAGAAACAAAACCGACTTTGGGGGTCTTCATGAATCTGCGCTCCACTTGAATGCGCGTATTGTATGTCTTTTCTTGTCTCAAGCATAGGTGGAAAGCCTACTCTTTGTGTAATGCACCAAAATACGACCAACATTTGCACCAAAACTCACCTTTGCACCAAGTTGGATCATGTTATTATCTATATTCAAGCCATCAGTTTTGATCAACCGATATAAAGACCGATTTCAGCGCGTTTTTAAATACTTTAAAACTTTAAAATAACCCATAAACAAAGTTGGCGTATATTTTGCATCGTTCATGTTCTATAACGGTGAAAATCCGATAACCAATGAAGATGCCATTGCGCTATTTTAAGACAGGAACGATTCGCTAATGGATCAACACAACCCTATCGACTATCGCCTATTGGTAGACAACTTAACTACTGCGATTTTATTGATCGATAGTAACTTGAATATTTTTTACTTAAATTCTGCCTGCGAAGCACTATTTGACATTAGTTTACTTCGAGCTTCAGGACAGCCGGTTTTGAACTTACTTCATGCACCAGATGATACTTTTAATACACATGAAGCTTTATTAAACACTATTAAAACGGGTCAACCTTATACTCGACGAGAAGCGGTTATTAATGTCAACTTTAAAGACCTTCATGTTGATTACACAGTGTCTCAATTAAATGCAGGTAAAAGTTATCACCCATTACTCTTGATTGAGCTCAACCCGATTGATCGTATGTTAAAGATTTCTAAAGAAGAAAATCTGGTACAACAACATCAGGTCGCTAGGCAGCTTGTACGTGGCGTTGCGCACGAAATTAAAAACCCACTTGCAGGTATTCGTGGTGCAACTCAATTACTCGCTCGCAGTTTAAACGATAAGAGTTATGCTGAATTTACAGATGTCATTATTAATGAAGTAGATCGTTTAACTAACTTGGCAGATACCATGTTGGGTTCTAGACAACTCCCAAGTTATGAAAATGTTAACGTACACGAGCCTTTGGAGCGAGTGCGTTCACTTATCGCCAACCAGACAAAGAAGAAAATTAAAATTATACGGGATTATGATTTGTCTTTACCCGATGTTAATGCCGATCGTGATCAGTTAATACAAGTCATGCTCAACATTAGTGTAAATGCAATTCAAGCCATAACAGAAAACAAAGCATTTTTTATAGATCACGAACCGGAGTTAATTCTACGTACACGTATACAACGTCTTGTCACAATTAACGGTGTACTAAATCGATCTACAGTGCGAGTCGACATAGAGGACAATGGACCAGGCATTCCTGAAAGTATTTTGGAGTCAGTATTCTATCCATTGGTTACTGGACGAGCAAAAGGTACTGGGCTTGGCCTGAGTATTGCACAGAATATTATGCATCAACATAACGGAATGATTGAATGCCAATCTGTTCCTGGAAAAACAATTTTTAGCTTATATTTACCTTGGGAGTCAGACCGTGTCGCGAAATAAAATATGGGTTATTGATGATGATCGCGCCATGCGATGGGTATTGGAAAAGACCTTTAAAGAGGAAGGTTTTGATGTTACCAATTTTGAAGAAGCTCAAACTGCGCTTGAACGTTTGCACCATGATGCTCCCGATGTCATCTTAACTGACATCCGCATGCCTGGAATTGATGGTTTAACTTTTTTATCTAAAGTCAAAAACACTCATCCAGATTTACCTGTCATTATTATGACAGCACATTCTGACTTAGAGTCTGCTGTATCAAGCTATCAAACTGGCGCGTTTGAATATTTACCAAAGCCTTTTGATATTGATGAAGCTTTAGCTTTAGTCAATCGCGCGATCCTGCATATTAATAAACTACAACAGCAAGAAGCTACAAAAACAGCTTCACCTCTTCAATCAACAGAAATTATTGGTGAATCTCCGGCAATGCAGGAGGTTTTCCGTGCTATCGGCCGTTTATCGCAATCTCATATTACTGTTTTAATTAATGGTGAATCGGGTACGGGTAAAGAATTAGTTGCTCATGCTTTACACAAGCACTCCCCACGCCGTGCCAAGCCTTTTATTGCTTTAAATATGGCTGCGATACCAAAAGACTTGATTGAAACCGAGTTATTTGGTCATGAAAAAGGCGCTTTCACAGGGGCAAATACTCAGCATCAAGGCCGCTTTGAACAGGCAAATGGTGGAACACTGTTCCTTGATGAAATTGGTGATATGCCATTTGAAACTCAGACTCGATTGCTTCGCGTACTCGCTGACGGTGAGTTCTATCGTGTAGGCGGACATATTCCCGTTAAAGTAGATGTTCGAATTGTGGCGGCAACGCATCAGGATCTAGAGAAACTGGTAAATGAAGGCCGCTTCCGTGAAGACTTATATCACCGCTTAAATGTGATTCGTATTCACATTCCTAAGCTTGCCCACCGTAGTGAAGATATTCCAATGCTTGCGCAGCATTTCCTTGCGCGTGCAGGTAAAGAGCTTGGCGTAAGTCCAAAAATCTTACGTACCGAGACGACAGACTATATGCAACAGTTACCATGGCCGGGTAACGTACGACAACTTGAGAATACTTGCCGCTGGCTAACTGTAATGATTACGGGCCGCGAAGTTTATCCGGAAGATTTACCTTCTGAGCTCAAACAAGTTCCATTGCAAAAGAATAGTGATTCTAGTCAACCAGCACCTTCATTTGAACGTATTTCTCTACATCATTGGGATGAACTACTAAATCAATGGGCTATTCAAAAGCTTAAAAATGGTGAAATGAAAATTTTGGATATTGCCACACCAATGTTTGAACGCACATTGATTAACGCAGCCTTGCAACAAACACGTGGACGCAAACGTCACGCAGCGGAATTATTAGGTTGGGGTCGCAACACCTTAACACGCAAGTTAAAGGAACTTGGAATGGATTCTGCAGATGATGACGAAGAAGATGAGCACAAGGTTACTCAAACTGAAGCCTAGAAATCTCATTGAAATCTCATTATTTAACTTCAAAGCGGTTAAGTCATTCTTAGCCGCTTTGTTTTTCAATCATATTTTTGATTAAAATATAATGCAAACATAAGGTTACATCATTAAACCCTTCTACAACCTACACTAAGCTTATATTTTCTATTAGTTTATTTTTTGAATTAGCCACTTACTGTTCAGCATATGATCTAAAAAAATGGTTATGACCATCACTAAAGATAGTTTTGCTATACTAGATAAGCAAAGTCAGTTGTTGTTATTAAATTTTATGCATGATTCAGTCCTGGATTCACATCACCTTGCATGTGAGAAACCTCAAACACGCCGCGGTATTGAACGTCGTTTAGCTCTATTGTTAAGCGCGACCGAGCTGTTCCTAGAGAAAGGATATGATCTTGTATCTCTCGATGATATTGTTAATCATGCAGGTGGCTCTAAGGCTTCTATTTATAAATATTTTGGCAATAAAGAAGGACTTTTTACGGCTATATGTGATCATAAACGTGAAATGTTTTTTAAAGATATTTGCATTCCATTCCAACCAGAGAAAAGCACTTTAAGAGAATATCTGATTCAAACACTTAATCGTGTATATATTCATATTATTCAGCCCGAACATGTTGCATTTTTAAGACTTATTATTGAACAGACCGAATGTAACACTGTCCTCATACAATACTTATATGACAAATGGGTACATAATTTACAAAATACACTTACTCAAGCATTAGAGTTTGCGGATAAATCAGGCGAAATTACCTGTAATTCTCCGTATTATTCTTCACTCATGTATTTTGGGATTTTACGAGATATTGAATGGCGTATGATTATGGGTATGCCAGCTCTTCCAGATGAGAAAGAAGCTTTTGATTACATTGAATATTGTGTAGATATTTTCTTAAAAGGCCATCATAAAGTCTAATTCTTTTGCATTTTAAAATGCTTATAGTATAGTAGACTTCTTTTTTCCCACATCCACCCAGCCAACAACAGATAATTGTTATATTTCAGAACAATTATTATGGAGTAGCTACATGGCTCTAAGACATTTCCTGACTTTACGTGATCTATCCACTCTAGAACTTAATCGCATTTTAGAACGCGCAAGCGAACTTAAAAAAATGCAACATGACAATAAGGTCTACCAGCCTTTTGTTGGTAAAGTATTGGGAATGATTTTTGAGAAATCAAGTACACGCACACGTATTTCTTTTGAAGCAGGTATTAACCAATTTGGCGGTAGCGCGATTTTTTTATCGCCTCGTGACACACAATTAGGCCGTGGTGAACCAATCGAAGATTCTGCACGTGTAATTTCAAGTATGCTTGATATTGTGATGATTCGTACTTTCGGTCATGACATTGTTGAACGCTTTGCATCTTATTCAAAAGTTCCTGTAATTAACGGCTTAACTGATGATCATCATCCATGCCAGTTACTTGCTGACTTACAAACTTATATTGAACACCGCGGCAGCATTGAAGGCAAAACCGTTGCTTGGATTGGTGATGGTAATAATATGTGTAATTCATATATTGAAGCTGCACACATGATGGGTTTCAAACTCAAAATTGCATCGCCAAAAGGATATGAACCTAAACCTGAATTTTTAGCCGAGTTTGGTCATTGCGTTGAGCTTTATGATAATGCGGAAGATGCAGCAGTAAATGCTGACCTTATTGTGACTGATGTATGGGCAAGTATGGGCCAAGAAGAAGAGCAAAAACTTCGTGAAAAAGCCTTTGCTGATTTTCAAGTTAACGAAAAATTAATGAGCCTTGCTCACCCAGATTGTTTATTCATGCACTGCTTACCTGCTCATCGTGGCGAAGAAATTTCTGAAACCATGCTCGATTATAAAAATGCAGTCGTATGGGATGAAGCAGAAAACCGTCTCCATGCTCAAAAAGCTTTAGTCGAATTTTTATTGAATGAAAATTTAAAGAAAGCTTAAATTTTGCGTTAAAAAAACAGCATCTTTATGATGCTGTTTTTTATTTTATAAGACTTGTACTTTTCCAGTTAATTATTTTTAAAAATTTGATAACGTTGCCGAATATATAAGCAGGCTGTATTTCAACTATTCTCTAGAATCGTGTATAACATTCTACACAATAAGCTAAGCCTACTCTTGTAGAGTGCGATCATGACAACCCTTGAACAATCATTATCTCAAATTCCCGCATTTTCGATTATTCATGAACATTTATTTAGCTCGGCCCAGCCTTCTGCTGAACAACTAAAATTGATTAAAGAGTTTGGTTGTAGCACAGTCATTAACCTTGCTTTAACTAATGCTTCAAATCATCTTGAGAATGAAGACCGTATTTGTTTAGACCTTGGTTTAAATTATATTCATATTCCAATTGATTGGGAGATGCCTTCTGCTGAGCAGTGCTTATTAGTTTTAGATTTGATTGATCATTTAGTGCAAAATGAAATTGTTTGGATACATTGCGCCAAAAATAAACGCGTAAGTTGCCTTATGTATGTCTATAGACAGTTTTATATGAATATGGATATGCCGACTTCTCAGGATTTATTGCACGAAATTTGGGAACCTAATGAGACTTGGACTGGACTCATTCATAATATTACCTTACAGCTACAAGGCCGTAAGGCAACTTTAGAACTTCAACAGTCTTTGCAGCAGGCCGATCACTTGGTGTGATGAGAGACTAAAACAGTCGCTGTAGCCAAAATACCTTCTTGACGACCGGTAAACCCAAGTTTTTCGGTTGTCGTTGCTTTAATACTAATTTGATTAATATCTACATTTAGAACGTCAGCAATGCTTTGACGCATTTCCAGATTATGCTTAGCTAATTTTGGACGCTCGCAAGCCACCGTAATATCGGCATTATTTAACTGATAACCACGGTCTAAGATCAATTGATAAACATGCTTTAACAATACTCGGCTATCTGCGCCTTTGTATTCTGGGTCAGTATCAGGAAAATGTTGTCCAATATCTCCAAGCGCTAAAGCACCTAATAAAGCATCACATAGCGCATGAAGTACAACGTCACCGTCAGAATGTGCTTTCAAACCATGTGTATGTGGAATTTGAATACCCGCCAATGTAACGAAGTTCCCCTCTTCAAAGGCATGTACATCCATTCCTTGTCCAATACGAATCTGAGCAACCATATAAATTATTACCTTCCATAAAAACTTAAGAAATCTTGTATTCAGCCGTTCTGTTTCGCTATAGTACACCTAGCAAAGTAGACTGAAAGTATAAGCGATCATGCTGTCTAATACTGATATGAATCAATTGAAAAGATTAAGTTTTGTCGTGACACTGAGTTGTTTATGTTCACCTCTTGTCTTTGCAGAATCAATAGACTGTTCCAATACTGGAGCTGAGCTTAAAATCTGTTCAAAAACATTTAGTGAATCGAGAAAGCAACTCAATAATAAATATCTTTCTGCATATTTAGTTACTGATGCCCCCTTACAGCTTTTACAGGATACACAAAAGTTATGGTCTAAACATACTCAGCAATGCAAGAGTAATACATGTATTCAACAACAGTTTGATTTACGTACTGATGACTTAAATTTTTATGCTTCACTTAAGCAAACGCTTACCCAGCATTATCTTAAGTTTGAAAATGGACATATAGCAGCTCAGCCTGTACACATTCAAGTCCATCAGCTCGCGAAAGATAAAATTAAGATTGAAGGGATAGCATACCGCAATCCAAATAATCGCAAAGAAACGCAAACAATCTCATTGATGGCCTATAGTTCGCCTGAACAAAAAAGTGAAATTTTAGACAATGAGCACAACTGTAAATATCAGTTTAATTTTCAAAAAGCTTTACTTAATGTGAAAACCCAGCAAAAAGGCTGTGAACGTTTTAGCGGAATCTACCGCCTATATGATTAACTCTTTAAATAAAAGCCAGTGTTTGAACACTGGCTTTTTACTTTCTACGCTGGATATTTTTGAGCAATATCCTGACCGACTAAAACTGCGGTTGCCGCAGACAAAGTCCAACCTAAATGCCCATGCCCTGTATTATAAAAAACACGAGGTTGTTTAGATTGCTTAACAACAGGCAGCATATTCGGCATCATTGGTCTTAACCCTGCCCAAGGCACCACATGCTCAGTTGAAATATCAAAGTTACGATTAACCCAATTCACTAATGGTTGAATACGATCAGCCCGTATGTCGCGGTTATAGCCATTAAACTCAGCAGTCCCTGCCACACGCAGTCGATCTTTACCTAAACGAGAAGTCACAATTTTTGCACTTTCATCTAGTAAACTCACCCAAGGAGCATTGTTTACACTGTGCTCATCTTTTAATTGCACGGTAATTGAATAACCTTTTACTGGATACACATTTACTCTCTCACCAATCATATCGGCAAGTTGATAGCTCCCTACACCACCACAAACAACAAGTACATCACCTTCAAGCTGAATGTTATCGGACTCAACCAGATAAGGATGCTCAGTACTTGGCTGACAAGTTACGACTACTTTGTCTGCGCTGCACTTAATATCCATAACTTCTAGGCCGAACTTATATTGAACGCCATATTCCTTAGTCTTCTCAGCCAAAGAGGTTGAATATTTATGAATATCACCCGTCGCATCACTTGGTGTGTAATAGCCACCGAAATAGTCACCCGTCAAAGATGGTTCTATTGTTTTCATTTCATCAGGTGAAACCGAATAGCGTTCCAATGTACCTTTGTTCAATACGTTATTAACTTGTTTAGCAATCTCGTAGTCAGCCTTACTGTGATACATATGGAGGATTCCACGTTTCTCCAAATCAAACTCAAGCTGCTCTTTTTCAGCAACTTCAAACAAACGCTTACGAGCAAGCAATGCCAAACGCACCGTCTCGATCGTATTTGCTTCATAGTTTTTAATATGTGATAGAAATTCAACCAACCAACTATACTTATGCAAACTAAATGAAGGGTTCAACAATAGAGGAGCATCTTTTTGTCTCATCCATTTAAAGCCTTTAATCACGGTGGCTTTTTGGTTCCATACTTCGGCGTTACAAGCCGATAATTGCCCTCCATTGGCAAATGATGTTTCCATTGCAGGATATAAATGTCGATCAATCACTGTGACTTGATAACCCAGTTGCGATAATTCATAAGCAGAGGTAACCCCTGTGATTCCCGCACCTATCACAATAACATGTGGCATAACAGACTCCTCAGAAATGCAAAAACATTTCATCAGTACAGCCCATCTGTCATTGGTACCTGAGAGTTTCGACCCCAACGTTACCTTTTAACGTTTAGATCTTCCCCTTCGGTGAGTTTATAATTTATAAGTTATTGTTTTCCATTCTTATAAATCTAAGCTTCTCTCCAGATTTTTTAATTATTACAGTCCTTTTGCCTGAGAGTTTCCGGGCTTGTTGCTCCTTCGGCGGGTTCTTAATGAACCTCTCTCCCGCAATAATTTTGTATTTATATAAGCAATGTATCTGCCACATTGAAAAAAACGCATTCTTTTCTTGTAAACTTTTGTATAAGCAATCTTAAAATTATAAAATACTGATTTAATTAGAAAATAAAAAAGGTGAATTTTTATAAATCCACCTTTTACACTTAAATTAGAGTTTACCGTTAAGCACTTGGTCTGAAACCGTACCCTTCCATTGCTCACGCAAGGTTGGTAAGTAGAATTTCTCACCAATAGTGACCAATTCAGCATCAATCAATGCATGAACTTCGTGCATAAAAATATAATCCAAAGCAACCAAAGAAAGCTGATGATTTTTTTGCGCTGTTTTCTTACGTTTTACCTGTGCTTGTTTCACTAGCTCATTTGCAAAGTTTTTATCTTTATAAGCAGTAATTGCATTTAAACGAAGCTCAATAACACCCCATCCCGCTAATAGTTTTTTAAAAACTTCAAAATCTTTTGAGGTTGATTCCCACGTTACGTTTTCTAGATCATTATCTTCAGGTAAAACTGGTAATAATAAATCCGCTGTACTTGGGAAAATCTTTTTAAGATTTAACAGAAACTTAACCGGCTGATCACTAGGATAATCATTAAATTGCACATGTTGTTGGGTATCTGTCAAATAAATAGAGAGCATTCAAAAATCCTTAACTAAGCAGCTGTTTTTAATAATTTTATCTCTAACTTTGCGAAATAAATGCAAAACAAAAAACAATATAAAAACAGGACAAGGTGGGCATTTTAACAATTATGACGGCTTATTCAACGCCAATTCGCCATTAATTAGTGAAAGTTTCAGCCTTTGTGATAAAAAGCTCTCCGAAGAGAGCTTAACTTTAAATAGAACATCAAAAATCCGTTGTAATTCTTGGTTTCGATTAACCTTGATATTGATCAACTTTATAATTTGGCTGATCTACAAGCAGTTCAATAAAAGTCGGAATAGATGTAGTGTTAAGCAGATAAGGATTAAATTCATCAACATGATGATGATGAAAGAACTCTTTTATTTTCGTGTTAATGGGAGCAAATTTCATACTCCAATGTTTAAATAACCGTTGTTCGGATGGTTCTGAAAAGATGATTTCACAGTTCTGGTGTCTCGAATCTTTCAAAATTAATTTATAAAATAGCGATTCGACCTGTTCTTTCTCACCTTCTAAATACTGCAATAAGTATCCATTACCATAGTAAAGCACTCCTGTAATATCATTATGTGAGTTGAATTTGACAGCTTCTGTGAGAATATCAATTAAATCTTGTTTTATTTGACTATGTTCACTATTGGTTTTACTTGCATACATAAAGCCTATTAAACTCATAGCGATACTCGAAGATAGATTTTAATGTCCATTCTCTCATCTACCCCCTCTTCTTACAATGTAAGCTATTTAAAACCTTGTATTTCAAAAGTAAAGATTATTTTCTTTTTGAAAATGACAAACTTTAACAACCCGAAATCTTTTGTAAATTAATGCCAACCTAACAAGTTAATTAGACACTATTAATTTTAGTACAATTGAAAATTATCTTTAATGTATGGATGTCTAATGGAGAATCATGAAATTATTCTTCAAGACGAACATCATAAACAGTTTAAGATTATTAAAGTCCAAGATGTTCGTTTTGATAAGAATACGCTTAACAATAGCTATCAATGGTTATGGATATTTGATCATAGTTCAGAGTTTTTTCCATTTGAGTTATGGGATCAGCTTGATCATGCAACCATTCACCAAAAGATCAAACTCGACAATCAAGTTTTCAAAATTGTCAAGATTCTGACGAAGAAAACGAAAGTTAGGCCCTCATGAAAGATAAGTACTTAACCAAGTTAAAATCACTGAAACCAATGCTTTCGGCTGTTCAATCGGAATCATATGGCCCGTATTTTTAATTATCTCAAGCTTTGCATGTGGCAATTGATCTAATAATTCTATGGCTTCTTCCTTGGAGCGGAGCTGGTCCTCAGCACCAGAAATAATTAAAGTTGGACATGCGATCTTACTCATATCATAAGAGCTTCTATCTAACATCGATTGTTTAACGAACTCTTCATAACCCAAAGTTTTTCCCATTTCTTGGATTCTTTTTACAAGAGCACGATTCTGCACATTTGATGGATGAAGTGTTTTTTCAATCGATATTGAGCTTAGCCCATGGAAATTTTTCCCAGAGTTAAGTTTAATCGCCGTTAACTTTTGACTCTTCTGTTCTTCTGTATCTGAGCGTAGTGAAGACGCTATTAAAATAAGTGCCTTAACTTTTTCAGGAAATTGCTCCACTATAGATCTAGCGATATATCCTCCAAGTGAGAATCCAATCAGTACAAAGCTTTGTGGCGCATGTTCAACAATATTTTGAGCAATTTCTTTGATTGTTTGCCCTTGTTTTAAAGTAGCTCTATATATATTCCACTCTTTAGGCATTTCATCTATGAGTTCATTCCAGAGAGATTCATCAAGCATATAACCAGGAATTAAAACAACTGAAATTGGCTTTTGATTCATAAGTTTTTTAATACCTTACCTTGTAAATTATAGCTAACAGCATTTTATGCTAATAAAAAATCTATAATTAGAATATTGAAGTAAAAAATAAAATCACTATATAAATTAAACAGTATTAACTATACAAGCACGCCAGACTAAAACATTCCCTTTCTACGCTTGAAGGAGGTACACATGAAAGTTAGAGCATCACGTACGTATTCCGCTTCAGCAAATAATTATTTTATTTCCAAAGAATATGACTGTACTGTTATTCCTGTAAAAGGAATATGTTTTATAGACTCTGGTCTAACTGAGAGTGGAGTGATCCAACCAGTAGAAATTATTGAAGTGACTATAGAACCAGAAACTAACTCGTATCATGTTCTTTTAGCAGGCGATCCTCATAACTACGAAAAAGAAGAGCTAAAAAAGAAGTTTGAGACTATGAAATCTCATGGTTGGGAATATATAGAAGGCTTACTTTGATATTTTCCTATCTCAAGCTATAAGTTAGTCTCTACCTATAAAAGCCCTCAGATGAGGGCTTTTATATAAACATTAACGCTTACATTGTTTTTAGTGATTACTTACTATTTGGTGAAACCATCTTTTCAGGTTTAACTACTTCGTCAAATTGTTCCGCTGTAACCAAACCAAGCTCAACAGCGACCTGCTTCAACGTTTTATTTTCTTTATAAGCAGTCTTTGCAACTTTTGCAGAATTTTCATAGCCGATTACTGGATTTAAAGCTGTAACTAGCATCAGAGAATTATGCAAGAAGTGATCAATCTTATCGCGATTAGGCTCAATTCCCACCGCGCAGTGATCATTAAAGCTATTACATGAATCACCAAGTAACTGAATAGATTGCAATAAGTTATAAGCAATCACTGGCATAAAGACGTTTAATTCAAAGTTACCTGAAGCACCTGCTACGTTAATGGTAGTATCATTTCCAAGCACTTGCGCAACAACCATGGTCATTGCTTCACTTTGTGTTGGGTTTACTTTTCCAGGCATAATGCTTGAACCAGGCTCATTTTCTGGAATACGGATTTCACCAAAACCGCAACGCGGTCCACTTGCCAACCAACGAATATCATTCGCGATTTTGTTTAAGCTTACAGCCAAAGTTTTTAATGCACCTGATGCAAAAACAGCGGCGTCCCGTCCTGCTAGAGCTTCAAATTTATTGGGTGCAGTTACAAAAGGTAAACCTGTAAGTAGTGCAAGCTGAGCTGCTGCTTTTACTGCATAGTCAGGATGTGCATTTAATCCTGTACCTACCGCTGTGCCACCTAATGGCAACTCATATAAGCCACTCAAAGCTTGTTGTAGTCGAACCAATCCATGCTCAAGCTGTGATACGTAACCACTAAATTCTTGCCCTAAGGTTAATGGAGTAGCATCTTGCAAATGGGTGCGGCCAATTTTAACAATATCCTGAAACTCATCTGACTTTTTTTGCAAAGTCGCTTTAAGCTGCTCTACAGCAGGAATGAGCAACTCGTTAATTTGTAAACTTGCTGCCACGTGAATGGCCGTTGGAAATGAGTCATTTGTTGATTGAGCACGATTAACGTGATCATTTGGATGTACTGGTTTTTGAGCACCTAAGGCTTGCCCTAATTTCTGGTTTGCAATATTGGCAATCACTTCGTTACAGTTCATGTTGCTTTGCGTACCAGAACCTGTTTGCCAGACAACTAAAGGAAATTGGGAATCCCACTTGCCATCAATGACCTCTTCAGCAGCAACCACAATATATTGACTCAAATCTTGTGGTAGTTGTTCAAGTTCAGCATTGGTTATTGCAGCAGCCTTTTTTACCAAACCCATCGCTCGAATCATGGCACGGGGTAATCGTTCCTGCCCGATTTTAAAGTTCTGTAAGCTGCGTTGAGTCTGTGCCCCCCACAATGCTTCATTTGGAACTTCAATCTCGCCCATAGTGTCATGTTCAATTCGTGTTTGCATAGAAACCTCGGTTATCTCAATAAAGAACTCACGGGCTGAAGCAAGTGTTTGCTCTGGCTAGTTAATTTTGAATATCGTACTCAAGCATACCAGCATTGTAAATAAGAATCATTATCTCACCTTCCATTTAAAGTATTTTGATAGAAGCGCCATTCATCTTCGATCATTTGTTTTAATGGGCGCTTCGGTGTCCATTGCAATAAGGTTTTTGCTTTCTCAATATTAGCGCCCACTTGATCTAACTCGACATGTTTATAAATTGCTGATTGTGTAGGAACTTCAGCTTTAGTAACTTGTGAAATTTCATCGAGTAATTGACGAATTGAATGAACTTGGTCATGTGCAATATTAAATGCTTCACAACAATGCGTTTGTTCACGCAGCCAATGTAAGCTCGCAATGACAGCTTCACATAAATCTAAAACATGTAAAAAACTACGTTCAGTCGTATGATCTGACGTTTCAGCTTGATCTTGTAATTCAATCAAATCACGCTGCATGGCTGCAACTTGCATCGCGAGCGGTACAATATTTTTAGGAAGCTGAGCGACATACTCTCCGAGTACCCCATGTTCCAATGCACCTACAATATTAGATAAGCGCAAGATTGCAATTTTCCACTCATGATCAATTTTATAAGTATCACGGATAATTTCTTCAATCATCTGTTGAGACTTAATATAAGGATTAGGATAAGCGTAATTAAATTCTTCTGTTTCACTTAATTGCAGTCCAGATTTACCATAAGCTGCAAGGCTAGACAGGTGAATAAAATGACGAACACCTGTACGTTGCATTGCGCGTAGTAAACTCATGATGCAACTAACATTATCATTATAATATTCAAGAGGTTTAAGGTTAGATTCTTCAATTGATTTAAACCCGGCAGTATGAATAACCGCATCAATTGAATATTGCTCGAAAACCTTATTCAATGCGGGTGTATTACGTACATCAAGTTTGACAAATGGAACGTACATACCAGAAATAAACTCTAGCCGTTCAAGCGTTTGCAAGGTCGAATTAGCCAAATTATCGACGATTACCACCTCTTGCCCTTGAGCCATTAGACTCAACGCAATGTGTGAACCGATAAAGCCTAAACCACCTGTCACTAAAATCATTGTATACTTACCTTTCTCTTAATGTATCTACGCCCATTTAGACGTATGACCATAGTGAATTCTCAATGAGTACATTACTACTAATTACCTCTGCTCCTACTTCCATTCATGCTTGGCATGCGTTAGGACTTGCTCAGGCACTCAAAAGTAAAAATGAAGACTTCCGTGTATTCTTTTACCAAGATGGCGTGCAGGTTGCTAATGATTTTCAATGGGTTCCTGACGACCAGCGTAATTTAACGCATGAATGGCAAAAGCTTGCGATTCGTCTTCCTGTCTGTGTGAGTGCTGCCCTCGCTCGTGGTATTACAGATGCAGAAAATGCCAGTCGCCATCACCTTACTCATCACAACCTTGCCAAAGACTTTGAACTGGTCGGGTTAGGTGAACTTGCTGATGCAGTACAGTCAGCATCTCGTCTTATTCAATTTTAAGTTACTTTGTTTGCTTAGATTGTTGCTTTTAAAAGGTATATTGTGTGAAATCTGTACTCGTCATTTTAAGCCAAGCCAATTTAACCAGTCTTCAAATCAATGAAAGCCTTTCTGCTACTATGGTTTTAGCAACCTTTGGCTCACCAGTCAAAGTATTATTGAAAGATGCTGCTCTTAGTCTTTTGCAAAATGATTTGAGCTTTGATCAGTTTCGTCAGGCTTTCAAAGTGACCTCAAATATGGTCGAAAGTTTTGAGTTCTATGACTTGAGCCCTATTCTGATTGAATGTAAAAATCAGCAGCATCCTCTTGTACAAAAAACCGAACAAGAAATTGAATTCGTTCAGTTAAATGCTGAGTTTCTTCAATCTTTTGATCATGTTCTATATTGGTAGATAAAGGTGTAAGTTTAATGAATCCGTCAACACTTTATCTTGTGCAATCTTCTTACCATTCTACGCCGAAGATTATTGAGGAATTACGCAATCTTTTTCGGGTAGGTGATCAAATTGTTTTTATGGGTGATTCAGTTACACACCTTTCTGCTGAAATGATTCAACCATTCGAATCTGTTTCAT
This sequence comes from Acinetobacter sp. AOR18_HL, assembly GCF_027855145.1. NCBI lineage: Bacteria > Pseudomonadati > Pseudomonadota > Gammaproteobacteria > Moraxellales > Moraxellaceae > Acinetobacter > Acinetobacter sp. AOR18_HL. The sequence goes on along the minus strand of NZ_JAKTIG010000064.1, from coordinate 41,836 downwards.
GCTTAAGCATCGAAAAAGACTTACTTGATACAGATACTTTATTTCAGGTGAAGGTATTAGATTACGAACAATTTGCTGATCTGGTTTTAACGTTTAATCGCTGTATTTCTCTTAAATAATATATTTAGGCTGGTTTCATGAATTTAGAATTAGACCAAGATGGTCATTTGGTTGATTACACAATCTGGAATTCTGAAGTTGCGCAAGAACTTGCCAAATCGCTTGATCTTGAACTCACCGATTGGCATTTTGAAGTTTTAGCAGCTGTACGTCAGTTTTATCAACAGTTTGGACATTCTCCAGCAACTCGCCCGCTCATTAAATTTTTAATGAAAACGGTAAGTCCAGAGATTAATAATGCAGTTTTACAGCAACAATTTAATACTGGTTTAGTTGCCCGTCATTTAAGCCGTTTAGCAGGGATCCCTAAACCAGCAAATTGCTTATAAAATTAGGTAAACTTTTTGGCGGCAGCGACGCATAAAATCGTTGCTGCTGTAACCACCAACATTGACCAACTTACTTGTTCGTGTAACAAGACCGCAGCAATACCTAATCCCAATAAAGGTTGTAAAAGTTGTAGTTGACTAATCGCAGCAATTCCTCCTTGCGCAAGCCCTTTGTACCAAAAGAAGAAACCAATCAGCATACTAAATAAAGACACATAAATAAGACCTACTAAAGCTGATGTAGATATGTTCTGAAATGAAGCTGGCATATAGAAAATAGTCAGAAATAGCATAAAAGGTAGTGACAAAATAAGCGCCCAACAAATGACCTGCCATCCACCAATTTTTTTTGAAAGTACACCGCCTTCTGCATAGCCAAAGCCACAAAAAATGATCGCCATCAACATATAAAAGTCCCCTATCCCAAGTGAGGTATCACCAGAAATCAAAAACATATAAGCGAAGACAACCGCACTCCCCAAGACTGCAAATATCCAGAAAAATTGATTAGGTTTTTCACCGCCTCTCAACACAGCAAATATTGCCGTTGCAAGCGGCAAAAGGCTAACAAAAACGATTGAATGGGCTGCATTCATGTATTGGAGGGCAAGCGCTGTAAATAGAGGAAAACCTATCACCACGCCTAAAGAAACGATGGCAAGAGGCCACCAATCTTGCTTGGCTGGTTTTTTTTGTTTTAAAACCAAAATAAGAATAAGGCCTAAAGTACCTGCAATTGCCGCACGTGCCGCAGTTAGAAAACCCGGTTCGAACCCCATTACGGCTACGCGTGTTGCTGGTAGTGATCCCGCAAAAATAGCCACGCCAATAAAACCATTCACCCAGCCATTCATAAACCTATTCATAATTTTCTCCGTTACTATACGAAGAATTTAAGCTGTGCTAAGGTGAAGAAACCAGATACAAAGCAGTACAATTTAAAAGAACTGTAATGTATTAATAACCAGTACAGTTCGGATTGTATGCCAGTGAAACAGAACAAAACCAAAATTGAAATTGTCATTTCAGAGATTGAGCAACAAATAAAAAATCGGTCTTTAATGCCTGGAGCACGCTTGCCCTCCGTTCGCAAATTAGCGAATGATCTTGGCTTTTCGGTTTCAACCGTCGTAGAAGCCTATGAAAGATTAATTGCTCTAGGCAAAATCGAATCAAGAACTGGGTCTGGTTTTTATATTGTTGGTCCGCTTGCCCCTCTTTCTTTAAGCGAATTAGGCCCTAAATTAGATCGCTCAGTCGACCCATTATGGATTTCACGTCAATCCTTGGAAGCAAAAGCAGATGTTTTTAAACCAGGCTGCGGTTGGCTACCTGATGACTGGATGCCATTAGATAGTATTCGTAAAGCATTAAGATCGGCCGCAAGAAGCCCAGATGATTGTTTGATGGGTTATTCAACGCCATTAGGATTACCAGCTCTGCGTGATTTACTGGCAAGACGCGCTCAAGCAAAAGATATCAATGCAAATCTTAATCAAGTACTTTTAACAGACTCAGGAACTCAAGCCATTGATTTAGTGTGCCGATTTTTACTAAAGCCCGATGATGTCGTTTTGATTGATGATCCTTGTTATTTTAACTTTCATGCATTACTTAAAGTTCATCAAGTCAAGGTTATTGGTATTCCCTACACACCAACTGGCCCAGACTTAGAAGCATTTAAGAAAGCAGTCGACACTTATAATCCACGTCTTTATATCACCAACTCAGGAATTCATAATCCAACTGGCGCAGTACTTTCTCTTTCTACGGCGCATCAATTATTAAAACTTATTGAACAATCAAATTTGATTGTTGTTGAGGATGATATTTTCTCAGACTTTGAATATAGCCCTGCTCCTCGGCTTGCTGCTTTGGATAATCTTTCGCGTGTAATCTTTATTGGGAGTTTTTCTAAAACGTTATCAGCATCTATTCGTTGTGGTTATATTATTGCTAAACCAGAATGGATTGATCAGCTCACTGACCTGAAAATTGCCACAAGCTTTTCTCACAATGGTGTATCAGCTGAAGTTTTATTAAGTGCTTTAACAGATGGGTCTTATCGTAAACATATAGAATTATTAAAGGTCCGATTAGCAAAAGCAATGCACGATACCATTACTCAGTTAGAACCTTTGGGTATAAAACCATGGATTAAGCCTCAAGCGGGAATTTTTGTTTGGTGTCATTTGCCAAAGGGAGTTGAAGCTTCAGAAATTGCAAAATATTGTATTAATCATCAGGTTATTCTTGCACCAGGAAACGCGTTTAGCCAAGCTTCCAATGCTGGTCAATTCATACGCTTTAATGTAACACAGTCAAATCATGACCATATCTATAAGACTCTGGCTGATGCGATTCAACTAGAGTCTTTATAATTGATAGTAAGAGAAATTAAGCTTGTTTCTGTTTTTGCTGCATATATGCAAAATAACCCGGCCCAGCTGAAACCTGAACTTGTTTTGCATGTAAAGGTTCACGGCAAACCGAACATACCATGACTGGTTCAAATTTATGACCACAAGTTTTATGACGATATTCTAAAGGTTTGCCTAAACCTTGATCCATCCATTTATCTGCCCAATTCGCCATAGACAAAATAATTGGATAAAGCTCAAAACCTTTATCAGTCAATTTATATTCAAAGCGTTCCTGCCGATCAAAATAAGGAGCTTTGGCTAAAATTTCATATTCAACCAAACGCTTTAAACGATCTGAAAGGACATGACGAGTTACACCTAATGATTTTTGAAAATCATCAAAGCGGCGTATTCCCATAAAAGCATTACGTAATATTAGCATCGTCCATCGATCGCCAATCACTGATAGCATACGAGCAACCGAACAAGGTTGATCACCGATGTCGTCCCATTTCATCTTTATGCGTTCCTCGATATTTCCTAGCCTAATGGCCCTATTGTTTATACCCTAAACCACTTAGCACGATTTATGCAAGATTCATTATTAAAATAACTTCTTATCAAGCTTATGAAAGAATTTTCATTATAAAAAATTTAAAATTATTATTTAAAATTGCTTAATAAATATAACTCACTCAATTATATAGTGAGTTATATTTATCATTACTGGTTATTAATTTGAAATAAATACGCCCTTCAATATATAACCCGCTTCCAATTTTGCACTTGCCGGAATTCGAACCAGACAATTGGCTTGCATTAAATTACTGAGCATATGTGATTGCTGTTTTGCCAGACTTTTAACTTTGAGTTGTCCATTGTCAAAATAGGCATGCATTCTTAGAAAACGCTCGCGTGCATCTTCTTTTAAATCATGATCTAAAATTGCACTAAACCACACTGGCCCAGCTTGGTTTCCCTGCAAAGTGTCGAGCAATGCTTTACCGTAAACCTGCATAGACACATATACCGCAGCAGGATTACCGGGCAACCCCAGTAAATAACAGTGGTGATCTGATTCAGGATGAGAATATTCAGCAAAAAAGAGTGGCTTACCCGGCTTTTGTTTTACTTTCCAAAAGATCTGTTCAAAACCAACTTCAAAAGCACATGGCCGAACAAAATCATAGTCTCCAACAGAGACTCCACCCGTGGTTATGATGACATCATGGCTATCTTTTAATTGATCGAAATATTGTGTGACCTGTGCTGTCTCATCTGCCACATGAATGAGTTCAACATCTAAACCATAATCTTCAAACCAAGCTTTTAGTAATGGGCCATTTGCATCAAAGATTTTACCTTCAGCTAGATCTTCTGCTGTTTCGGCAACTTCATCACCCGTGATCAAAACAGCTACTTTCGGCGCACGATAGACTTCAACGGTTTGCACTCCCGCCATACTTAAGGCAGCCAAACTTCCAATATTCAAAAATTGTCCAACTTGCGCAAGTAACTGCCCTTGATGGATTTCTTCGCCCGTAAAACGGATATCAGCTTGAGGGCGTATATACTCCGTTAAACAAATCTCTTGTGGCGAAACAACCGATACGACTTCTTGCCGTGCTACATGCGTTGTCCCTTCAGGAATTTTGCCGCCTGTAAATATACGAATTGCTTGACCTTCACTCAAAATGTTATGACTTTCGCTTCCAGCACGAATCTCGCCAGTAATCTGAAACTTTTGATTATTTAAATCTTCGGCATGACAACAAAGTGCATAGCCATCCACAGCACTTTGAGAGAAGCTTGGCAAATTAATTTCTGAATAAATTTCTTTAGCAAGATACCTACTTAGGCTATTTTGAAGAGGTTGCTGAATTGAACCTAATTTTTTAGGTCGGTTACTAATCAGTCCAATTGCTTCGTCTACGCTAATCAATCCACGTTCTGCACCACAACCAGTCATTACTCATAGCCTCCCGGATGTGGTAGATCACGGCAAACATCAAAAATATGGACTAAGGCAGGTAAAATAGCAGCCATTGATTCGCTTGCTCCACCACGGCTTCCCGGTAAAGTCACCACTAAAGAGCGATCAATGAAACCAGCTACTCCACGCGACATTGCAGCATATGGCGTGCGTTTTTGCCCAAATGAACGCGCAGCTTCCATTAACCCATCTAGCTTACGTTCAAGAAGTGGCTCTAACGTATCGACCGTAATATCACGCTTACCAATTCCAGTTCCACCAACGGTCATAATGCAAGCATATGATTTGCTCAACTCAAGCACTAAGTTTTTCAAAGTATCCGCTTCATCTGGCAAAATTTGGTAATGAATTGGATCAAATCCTGCCTCGGTTAAAGTTTCAACCACAGATTTTCCGGCAGTATCGGGCTTTCTACCTGCTGCTACGGTGTCTGACAACACAATAACAGCAGCCGAAACAGGCTGACGAAGAACTCGCTTAAAGTGTGATTTGCCACCTTTTTTCTTAAGCAATTTACATTGATCCATCCAGAGTTCTTCTGGTTCACAATGCGGTTTTAACATGTCGTAAATGGTTAACCCTGCAAGACTTGCAGCCGTTAAGGCTTCCATTTCTACGCCAGTTGGACCAATGGTTTCCACCACGGTAATAATCTTTACAAAATCATGTTCTAATTCATATTCAACATCTGCACGATAAATCGGCAGTGGATGACACAAAGGAATCAGCTCATCAGTTCGTTTTGCTGCCAAGATTCCTGCTACACGTGCGGTTTTTAATGCATCCCCTTTTTCGGTATTTCCTTGTCTTAATAATTCAATACAGTGTGGTGGTGCATATAAAATCGCTTGTGCTTCAGCAACACGATAACTTTCCGGCTTCATTCCTACGTTTTTCATTATTTATCCTAGTCTTGCTTATTTCAGTGTGAGTGTTCATGGCCGGCATGATGGTGATGTTTGTGTTCGTGCAGTGCGTCCTTACGAATACAGCAGCCTTCTACATAGTGACTTGTACCATCTGTAAAGAACTCTTCTTTAAACACAGGCACTTCATGCTTTACCCGCTCAACCGCTTCTTCGCATGCTTGAAAAGCTTCACGGCGATGGGCTGCATAAGCAATTGCAATGATTGCTGTTTCGCCCACATCTAAATATCCAATCCGATGAACCACTCGCACATAAGATACCTGATACTTTTTCTCAATTTCCAGTTCAATTTCACGTATCATTTTTTCAGAAAGTGGTTTATACGAGGTATATTTCAATGCTTTAACAGCTTTACCTTCATGATGATTGCGAACCGTACCCATAAAAATATCAATTCCACCGCATTCAGGAAATGATTCAATAGGATCAAAGGTATCAAGGCTTAAAGCCTGCTCTTGTATACGTGCAAAATCTCGCATGGCTCATCCTCCTGCAACTGGTGATAATAAAACCAAAGTACATGGCTGATTTAAGGCAGATTGTCTGGTTATAACGTTATCCTCTATCGCACATGCACATTTTTCCATGGCCTGTGTGCATTCCGGATGTAAAGTCACAATTTGATCTAAGACATCTTTCACTAGAATATTGGTAGGACAAACGATCGAAAGATTTTGGGGAAGCAATTTTTCAATTGCACCGAATGATTCGATTTTAATTTGGATAGATTGCTGCATTTATCCCCCAAGCATATGCATACTGATTTTACGGGTTTGTTGATGTTGTAAGGCATGAAAGCCTTTTGCTTTGTGCCAGATATACGGCATAACTTGATCTTTTAATTGCTGACTATGCAGAACATGATCGGTTGAGTTATGTGCGCGTAATAATGCTTGAAGCTGCGGCTTAATATTTAAACCCTGCGGTGCAAATAGACAGTTATATAGCTCACCTTGTGCCGTTAGTCGTATGCGGTCACATTGGTGGCAAAATGAATGAGTAATGGTCGAAATGATGCCTAGAGTGTAGCTATCATTAAGTAGATATTGACGCGCTGGCTCATGTTGTTGCTCGATGACTTGTACCGAATAATACGGTTGCAACGCCTGTAAAATTTCAGCTTCACTCACCACATCTCTATTTGACCAAAGGGCATCACCATCAAGCGGCATGAATTCAATAAAACGTAGCGGAAAATGATTGGCGATTGACCATTTCACCATAGGTAAGATTTGATCGTCATTTTTATCTTTCATTAACACACAGTTAATTTTAAAGGGTAGCCCTGCATCTTTTGCAGCTTGAATACCCTCAAGAACTAGTTCTAACTTTTTCTTAGTGAGCTCTTTAAATTGAATCGGATCTAGGCTATCTAGACTAATATTTAAATCATCTAGACGAGCATCTTTTAATTGCTGAGCGTATTTTGCAAGATAATGTCCATTAGTGGTCATTGAAATACGCTTTAAACCTAATGCTTTTAAAGCTTGTAAATCGCGAACGAAATGAACAATACCTTGACGCATTAATGGTTCACCACCCGTAATACGGATGCTTTCAATACCTTGTTGCACCATAAAACTGCAAAACTGAAAGAGCGCTTCAAAACTAAGCAAATCTTGTTTATTTAGCCATTCAGGATGTTCAGGCATGCAATACACACACTTAAAATTACAGCGATCAGTTACTGAAATACGTAACTTTCGCTTGATGCGCCCATATTGATCTTGCAAAAGCATTGGCGCAGTTTCAGAGTGATATTGTTTCATTATTTGCACTCATATCGAGAACAGTTCAAATATTGCAAGCACTGATTATGAGCAATTAAACTTTTAAAATTGCGCCTTAGTAGTGCTTTGATCTTTATTGCAAAATTTGTTCCAATTCTATTTATCATCCATAACTTTTTGGGTTGTATTTGAAATTTCGGCCGTACCGTTTTAGCTCAAACTTTAAAGCTTTATAAAATCAGTGCGGCGTCAACCTTTTATATGCCCTACTTTATTTCTAGCACTTTTCTAAACGGATGGGTACATATTTATGGTAAGGTGTTTTAGATAAAGGGTCACAATGCTCACCAGAAATGAGCATGTTTAATTGTGGTCCAATCGGTTCTCCACCTTGAAAGCGCATGCCATAACCATGTGGAAGCGAAACAACTCCTTTTCGCATTCCCTCATCAAAATCTACAGTAACCTGAATTTCTCCATGTTGTGAGATACATTTGATTTGATCACCCATAGCTACATTTAAGGCCTCTGCATCTTCAGGATGAATTCGTAAAGCTCCTTCAGCATCTACTTTTCGCCATGCTGGGTCACGGTAAATTTGGTTGGCGTTATAACTACGTCGCTCACCTGATAAGAGGATAAAAGGAAACTCTTCTATATTAACGTTATGGCTTTTCAAGCTTGCGAGCTCAGTTAACATCTCGGGAATAGCTAGACGTATTTTCTTATCTTTATAAGCTAGCAGTATCCAGACTTCATCATATTCATGTTGCGATAAAACCATACCTGAACGTTGCTTTAAAATTTGTTCAAATAGTTTGACACCTTGTGTTAACGGATTACCCTTGTACCCTGCACGACTTACCGCTTTGGTGTGTAACACAGCATATTGAATCGACAGCGGCAATAAAAAAGCAACTGAACCAGCTGAGTTTTCTAACTGCTTACCTAAAGTACGGTAGATAATTGAAGCAGCAAAAGGAATATATTTTTTATTTCGTGCAAAAGTAAGTCCCAATGCCGACAAGTAAGGTAAATAGGCTGTTTTTTTCGAGTCGACCGCAGCTATTTTTTCTAAAATTGGAAAGCGTTTTGGAATCACCTGCATGGCTTCAAGTAATCGTGTATAAATTTCTGCCTCTGGCAAAGTATTCGTTTGAGCGGCCAATACAGGATGACGTAGGTGAAAACCATTTTTAGGAAATTCCAAATTAAAACCAGTAAATTCCCATTTTTCAAACTGGGTATGCGCTGGCAAAATGTAGTCCGCAAGCCTAGCGGTTTCCGTCATAGCAACATCAACCACAACCAACAAATCTAATGCTTTAAATGCTTTTTTGTAGGCTGGTGTATCAGGATAAGTTAATAACGGGTTACAGCTATCTACAAAAACTGCGCGAATTCGCTTTTCCCCTCCGTTTAAGATTTCATCGGGTAAAATATTAGGCGGGAAGAACCCAGAAATGGGGAACATTTTATGGTAAACACTCCGTCTATATTTCGGCTTTCTTTCATCTGTATCACTTAAGATTGGAATAAACATGGTATGTAAATTATTGGTACCCTGCTTTCCAAAGTTTCCAGTCAGTAAGTACAGTAGTTTTTCTAAATACCCGTTTAAGGTAGTATTTAAAGTATGTTGAATACCTAAATCGATACGTACACAGCCTCTTTTTGCCTTGGCAAAATCTCGAACTATCTGGTAAATCAAATCGACTGGAACATCTGCTTTGGCAATATAGTCTTCAATCGGCACACGACTAAATGCTGTTTTTACGTCTTCAAAACCTTGTGTGTGCTGCTCAATGAATGCTGCATCATAAAGCTTTTCTTTAATAATGATCGCAATCATGGCCGACATTAAAAAAGCATCTGTCCCCGGTTTTAATTGCACATGGATATCTGCTTGTTTGGCCGTTTCGGTAACACGCGGGTCAAACACCACCATGGTTCGGTTCGGATCTTTCTTAATATGTTTTAGCGTGTCTCGGGCGTTAGGGATACCATGTGCCTGAAAAGGATTTGTTCCAATGAAAAGTACATAATCTGCATGTTCAACATCTTCTGTGGTATGGCAAGCCTGACTACCAAACAAACGTCCATTGAGCCAAAAATCACCCGTTTTTTCTTGGGCAAGTGAGTTGTAAGCATAATAACTTTTCATGGCCAGCAAAAGCTGTCGGCCATACGCTGCGCCGAGGTGGTTACCCTGACCGCCGCCCCCAACCGAAGCAAAAGCAGTCCCACCAAAATCATCTCTAATCTGCACTAATCGATCAGCAATTTCTTGTATGGCAACATCCCAACTTACTTCTTGAAATGATCCATCAGGTTGACGTTTCAAAGGTGTGGTCAAACGGTCTGCGTGTTGCTGGTAATGCTGTAATCTGGCAGCTTTTTGACAAATGTAACCTTGAGAAAAAGGATGTTCGGAATCACCTTTAATTTTGACAAACTGGTTATCTTTAATTTCGACACTCAAACCGCAGTTTCTAGAACATAAGATACATGCGGTCACATCTGTTTTACTTTGCTGAGCTGCGTCCATCATTTTTCTGGCTCCGTTTATTTTTATACATCTAGCTAGAATTAAAACAACAGGTTCCAAAATAGAACTTATATATTAGATAGTCAAGAACGCATCATTTTAAATTTGTTTATAACATCACTTTAGTTTGTAAATTGATAGAATCTAATGTTTAACTCGCGGTAAATATCTCTTTAAAAGCATTGATTTGTTTATATTGTTGAAGCTCATCCAAAGAGTTAATGCTATGAAAAAATAAGTTTTGTTTTTGAAATACGGCGACTTGTGCATGTAAAAGCTTAAAGCACTCTTTTAAACTTAATCGTTGTTTGTCAATTTGCTCTCTTATCGTAAGCAGGCTTTCACGCTTTAATAAGCAAAATGGGTATAAAGCATCCCCATTAATTGAAACATAGGCTGCCTGAGCTTGTTTATTTTTGCGTAGTGCGCTGTGTAATTTCGCAATGACTTGCGTAGGTATATACGTCACATCACAGGGAATACACAAAACATAATCTGCTTTTACATGTGACCATGCGCTTTTCATGCCCATAAGTGGGCCGAAAAAACCGGAAGCATCATCTTGAAAACACTTAATATCAGGCACAATACTTTGATAAATCGAATAATCACGATGACTATTTACCCAAATTTCAGATACAGATGACTTTAGTTTTTGATGAATTTTGAGTAGTTGCGTATCGCCATCAAATTGCTGCAACAGCTTATTTAAACCATTCATACGGCGGGCTTGTCCACCCGCCAAAATGACCAGATCAGTTACGGGATATCCCTTATTCACACTTCCACCTCTTGTTGGCAAGCTTTAATCAAGCCACGAATCTCAGGTAAACATGAACCACAGTTCCCACCTGCTTTTAAACATGCAGTAACCTGTTTTTCATGGGTAATGTTTTGTGTTTTTATCACGTCGATAATTTTATTCTTACCTACTTTAAAACAACTACACACTAAAGGCCCATCATTATTAGTAGCCGACATTGGCATACCCGCTAGTAAAGCTTTTCGGTGCAAGGCGCTCAAACGTTCTCGTTTAAACAGACTCGCTACCCAATCACGGTCTGGCAATAAATCTGGCGGTGCAATATATAGACTTGCAATTACAATGCCATCTTTCAAAATAACGCTATGGCTCAGTTGTGAAGAGATATCTTCTATGCTTAACCATTCAAAGGTTTCATCGGCAAATGGTAAAAAGCTTTTCAGATTCTTTTGAGTATCATGAAAAGTTTGGCGGTCTGCAAGTTCATAACGATTGGTTTTCACCATTTTGACTTTGGTCCACCATGCACAGTGATGTAGCGATTCTTGAATATGCGAATCGTATCCTTCACGAATATAGAGCACACCTTGCCAAGTGGTATAGAATGGCTGAATAGTTACAGGCGTATGTTTGAACTCAGGTTCACCTGAAATTGCATCAACTTCTGGATTAACGACTTTACCAATGCGGGCGTCGGATGCAACCTGTTCAGTCCAGTGAATCGGTGCAAAAATTTGCCCACGACGTACCCCCGATGAGAAGGTCACACGTAGTACACAACTGCCCCATTTCGAACGAACTTCTACTAAGCCTTGATCACGTACACCAAATTTCAAGGCATCACTCGGATGAATCTCGCAAAATGGTTCGGCACGGTGACTGGTCAAATTTGGTGACAAACCAGTACGCGTCATGGTGTGCCATTGATCACGAATACGTCCCGTGTTCAAAATGAGCGGATAATCTTCTGAAACTGCATGTACCGGATCAATTGCAACAGTCGGAATTAGTTTTGCCTTGGCATTTTTATGACTAAACTGGCCCTTGCCAAACAGTTGTTGAACGGCTTTAGCGTCTTGGTTTTTATCCCATACTGGCCATTGCACTGGTTGTAGAGCATCATACTCAGCATTATTTAGGTTCATTAAACCTTTCAGGTTGAAATAACGAAAGGTATTACTCTCTTCTCGCAGGTCCATGTCTGCATTGTCTTGTGCAGATAATGCTGCATGCTCATTAAAGATGTCACTTGCACTCGCAAAGTCAAAACCATCGAAGCCTAATTTTTTCGCGACTTGGCTAACAGACCACCAATCTGCTTTTGCTTCACCCGGCGCAGGTAAGAATGCGCGCTGACGTGAAATACGACGCTCAGAGTTAGTAACGGTTCCATCTTTTTCGCCCCAACCTAAAGCTGGAAGCAAAATATCGGCGTAAGCTGTAGTATCCGTATCGGTACAGATATCTGACACAACGACCAATTCACATTTCTCTAATGCACGTTTCACCTGATCGGCATCTGGCAAACTCACCACTGGATTAGTTGCCATAATCCAGATCGCTTTAATTTTTCCAGCTTCAACAGCACGGAACAAATCAACAGCTTTTAAGCCCGCTTGATTTGCAATAAATGGGCTGTCCCAAAAGGTTTGCACTACTTTTTGATGTAATGGATTATCTAAATCCATATGTGCCGCTAGCATATTGGCTAAGCCACCCACTTCTCGACCACCCATCGCATTGGGCTGACCTGTCATCGAAAATGGTGCAGCGCCGAGCTTTCCAATTTTGCCTGTTAGTAAGTGGCAATTAATAATGCTGTTGGCTTTATTCACCCCCTGACTTGATTGATTTACACCCATTGAAAATAGGGTAATGACTTTTTCAGTTTGAGCGAATTTCTCAAAAAACTGTTGCAACTTATCGAGTGCAATTCCCGTACGCTTTGCCACATATTCAATATCGGCTTCTGGCTGACTACTTACCAAAACATCTTGCAGACCTTCGGTATAAGCCTCTACAAATGCCTGATCGGCATGACCATTTTGATATAGATATTGGAATAGACCATTGAACAATGCGACATCTTGGCCCGGCAAAATCGGTAAATGTAAATCCGCTTGTTCACAAGTACTGGTAAAACGTGGGTCAATTACCACCACAAACATATCGGGATTGTGGCTTTTAGCCTGCATAATCCGCTGATACAGCACAGGATGGCACCATGCGGTATTAGAACCGACCAATACCACCATATCTGCATGTTCAAAATCTTCATAACTCGCAGGCACAATATCTTCACCGAAACTACGTTTGTGACCAGCCACCGCAGATGACATGCAAAGGCGTGAGTTGGTATCGATATTTGCAGTGCCTAAATAGCCTTTTACAAACTTATTCACCACATAATAGTCTTCAGTCAAAAGCTGACCTGAAACATAAAATGCAATGCTGTCACGACCATATTGATCGATACAAGATTGGAATTTATCGGCAATTTTATTGATTGCCGCATCCCATGTCGTTACCACCCGATCAGCTTTGCGCCCCATCATTGGCTGTAAAACACGTGTTTCTAACCCTAAAGTATCCGCAAGTCGGCTACCTTTAATACATAAGCGCCCAAAGTTGGAAGGATGCTCAGCATCCCCCTCAACTTGCACCACAGGTCCTTGAGGTTTTTGTTGGACGTTTACGCTAACACCACAACCTACACCACAATATGGACATGTTGTTTTAGTGTTTTTTGCAACATGATCGGAGCTATCGACTTCAACGCTTGGAATACTATTCATAACTGCTCCTTTCCCTATTTAGCCTGCATTTTTTAATGCAAAATCTCGACCAAATAGCAGTTTATTTCTAAATGAAGAAACAGGTGTTTGGTCTGCAATTAACTCTGCATACCACATGCCATCTTCAGTATCACCAAACAGTACTGCACCGATTACCCGATCGCTTTGAATGATAATACGCTTATAAATCTGGCGTTTTTCATCGTTCAGGATAATGTCTTCATAATCATCTTTCGGCTCAAAATTGCCAGCAGAGAATACATCGACACCACTGACTTTTAACTGAGTCGGTACAGGGGGTGCTTTAAAAGTTAAGCTGCCGTGCTCTGCTAAATGGGTCGCGCAAATAAAAGCTTGCCCCCATAGTGGTTCAACTAAACCAAAAGTTTGACCACGGTGTTCAATACACTCACCCACCGCGTAAATACTTGGGTCAAATGTTTGCATGGTGTCATTCACCAATACACCACGATTGCAACGTAATCCTGCACTTTGGGCCAAAGCAATATTTGGACGAATGCCCACAGCAAACACCACAAGGTCTGCGTCTAAAACTGTGCCATCTTTCAAACGGATTTGTTTGACATGACCATTTTCATCACCAATTAACGCCTCTGTATTGGCTTCGGTAATGATTTGAATGCCTTTTTGTTCAATGCTATGACGTAATAACTGGCTCGCACGATCATCAAGTTGACGTTCCATAATACGGTCCATCAAATGCAATACTGTGACATTCATACCGCGTTGTTTTAGGCCGTACGCCGCTTCTAAACCGAGTAAACCGCCACCAATCACGACTGCATTAGTTTTTGAACCACAGTATTCAATCATGGTGTTAACGTCATAAATATCGCGGAAAGTTAACACACCCTTTAAGTCAACACCTTGAACTGGTGGAATAAATGGTGCCGAGCCTGTTGCCAGAATCAAACGATCATAATCAACTGTCTGACCTTTTTCGGTGTAAACCACTTTACGTGGGCGATCAATTTTTACGGCTTTATCACCGGCAATAAATTTAATGCCTTTATCGTCATACCACTTTGGTGGATGCAACATAATATCTTCAATGGTTTTTTCACCCGATAAAACCGGAGACAACATAATACGGTTATAGTTGCCCCATGGTTCTTCACCAATCACTGTAACTTCATAACGATCTGGCGCCATATCAAGTAAATCTTCTAGACAACGCATCCCTGCCAAACCATTCCCGATCAGCACCAGTTTAAGTTTGTCTTGTGATACACCTGTATTGGTAATATAAGTTTTTTGCGGCACCGCACTGACCCAAACACGGCCATCAACAATTTTGCTCGGATAAACTGCCAATTTTTGGTCTTTATCTTCTAAACAACGGCCCGTTGCCAAACTAAAATGTTGTTTATAGATTGGCGATGCAATGACACGCTCACCTTGTAAATCACCAATAATGCCGCGGCTCATCACATTCGCTTGGCTAAACGGATCTTTATTACTCAGCACGTAAACACGTTTTTCATGTCCTACACGAAAAATTGCTACCGCTTGGCCACCCACTAGTGCACCCGCACCAGTGTTTGGGGTTAAATCATCGAGTGCACAAACGTCAATCCATTGATCATCAGGAAGCATATTTTTGTCTTGTACAATATTCATATAAGTTCTCCTTTATGCTTCAACCATTGGAATGCGGTCTTCTGAACGTTCAGCTTCGGTTAATGGACGGATTTGACCACGTTCAGTTGTAAATTGAATGTGTGGATCGGCCTGTTCATTTGCTCCTGCGTTGATATACGTTTGGAAGCGTTTACGAACTTCAGGGTTTTCCACCGCAGTACGCCATTCGTCTTGATATGTGCCAATGATGTGTTCCATACGGCGTTCAAGCTCGGCAGCCAAACCAAGTGAATCATCCACAACTACAGATTTAAGGTAATCTAAGCCACCTTCCATGTTGTCGCGCCATACACTCGTACGTTGTAAACGGTCTGCTGTTTGGATGTAGAACATATAGAAACGGTCGATGTAACGGATGAGCGTTGCTTTATCAAGGTCAGATGCAAGTAACTCTGCATGACGTGGTTTCATACCACCGTTACCACAGACATAAAGGTTCCACCCTTTTTCAGTCGCGATAATACCCACGTCTTTACCTTGCGCTTCCGCACACTCACGAGTACAGCCAGACACTGCCATTTTCAATTTATGCGGTGAACGCAAACCTTTGTAACGGTTTTCAAGTTCAATCGCTAAACCAACCGAGTTATCTACCCCATAACGGCACCAAGTGCTACCCACACAAGATTTCACTGTACGTAACGACTTACCATAGGCATGACCAGACTCGAAACCAGCAGCATTTAACTCTTCCCAAATGAATGGAAGCTCGTGAACTTGCGCCCCGAACATGTCAACACGTTGACCGCCAGTAATTTTGGTGTACAAGTTATATTTCTTCGCAATTTGACCAATCGCGATTAAACCATCTGGAGTCACCTCACCACCTGCCATACGCGGTACAACCGAGTAAGAACCGTCTTTTTGGATGTTACCCAAATAGTAGTCATTACTGTCTTGTAAGCCTGCATGACTTGGCTCAAGTACGAAATCGTTCCAGCAAGATGCCAAAATATTTGCGGCAGCAGGTTTACAGATATCACAACCTAAACCATGACCATGTTGATGAATCAAATCATCGAATGTCTTAATTTCATTGACACGAACCAAGTGATACAACTCTTGACGCGAGTACGGGAAGTGTTCGCAAATGTGGTTATTTACAGTCACACCTTGACGTTGTAACTCTGACTTCAACACTTGTGTCACTAATGGTGCACAGCCACCACATGCTGTTGCTGCTTTGGTGCATTTCTTTAATGCACCTAAAGAGGTCGAACCATCGCTAATTGCTTGGCAGATGTCTGCTTTTGATACGTTGTTACACGAACAAATGGTCGCGCTGTCTGGCAGCAAATCGACTCCGCTACCACCAGACTTACCTGCTGATTGTTCAAAGCCAGGCATAATCAAGCTTTCAGGAACTTCAGGTAAAGCCAGACCGTTTAACATCATTTGTAAAAGGTCGTTGTACTCTTTCGCATCGCCCACCAAAACCGCACCCAGCAATTTGGTTTTATCTGCATTTACAACTATCTTTTTATAAACCAGTGCATGCTCATCTGCATAGAAATAGCTTAATGCACCCGGAGTCATAGCATGCGCATCACCTACAGAAGCAACGTCTACACCCATCAACTTCAACTTGGTGCTCATGTCTGCACCGGCGAAGCAATTACACTCTTCATCTAAAATGTGTTTTGCTGCAATACGCGCCATGTCATAGCCCGGTGCAACCAAACCATAAATTTTATTTTGCCAAAGCGCACATTCACCAATGGCATAAATATTGTTATCTGAAGTTTGGCAATAATCATTAATGACGATACCGCCACGCTCACCAATCGCCAGACCACTGTTACGCGCAAGTTCATCACGTGGACGGATCCCCGCAGAGAATAAAATGACATCTGCTTCAAGCTCACTACCATCTGCAAATTTCATTACATGTGTAGTGCTGTTGCCACATTCGATAGATTGTGTCGCTTTTTGTGTATGAACTTTTACACCAAGGTCTTCAATTTTACGGCGTAAAACTTTACCGCCCAAATCATCAATTTGAACTGCCATTAAACGTGGCGCAAACTCAACAACATGTGTTTCTAAATCTAAATCACGTAAAGCCTTTGCAGCTTCAAGTCCAAGTAAACCACCACCAATCACTACACCTGTTTTTGCATTAAGACTCGCTGCACGAATCGCGTCTAAGTCTTCAATCGTACGGTAAACAAAGCAGTTTTCACGGTCATTACCCGGAATTGGTGGAACGAATGCATACGAACCAGTTGCCAACACCAATTTGTCATAGCTGATGACATCACCATGATTGGTTGTGACTGTTTGTGCTGCTGTATCAATTGCAGTTGCTTTGGTATTTAGACGTAAGTCAATGCCATGAGCATCAGCAAAGTCAAAACGTGCTAAAGATAAATCTTTTGCTGATTTCCCAGAGAAATATTCTGTCAAATGTACACGGTCATACGCGATACGAGGTTCTTCCGCGAGAATCGTGATTTCCAGTTCATCATCTGCTTTTTCTAAAATGGCTTCGATGAATTTGTGGCCCACCATACCATGACCAATCATTACCAATTTCATAGTGTTTCTCCTCAAATCACGTTGCTTTTAAGCTGCGTTATTGCGTTCTCAAATAGACGTTGTTTTTTTGCCTTGTGTTCTACCGAGAAGCGAATCAATCTCACAAAGCATGTAGCTGCTTGGAATCCATTTTTCCCACTCGTTAATGACACCCAGTGCACAGCAAAGTCATAAAAAGAAATAAAAAAAGCGAGCCCCCTCATAGAGAAGGCTCGCATCGCTGGAACTGAAAAATTAGATAATTCAGATGTAACTTTTTTATGCAATAAAAATAAAGACATGGCCTTCACTCCGACTGAACGTAAATTCTTTGTGTGCACAGTTGCACTCACAAATTCGATCAGAACGGACATCGTTGGCCGTCTTTAAAACTTATGGTCGTCTTCGACCTGTAATTAAGTAAGCATTTTGCATGCCAATTCTTATGTAAATTTAATTTATTAATTTTTTATTTTTAATTTCATATAGATATAATTTCGCCAGCTATCTTATAAAAATAATGTCTTATTCTATTTGCCCCATCGCGTTACACTTAAATGCTTAAGATAAAAATATGTCTTGCCACAAAATGAATCGTATTTTTGCACCAAGACTGACCACATTCATTGTTTAGCTCGCTGAAATGCCACTTAAACTGGATTTTTTGTTTAGTTTTGGATGGCACTAATCTTGCTTAAAACCTGATAACAAAAAACGCGTCGAATTGGCGCATTTTCTTAGCCTGATTTTCTGAACTTATGCCAAAACTCAAAATAGCCCTTATTGATGATGATCATGCGCGAGCAGACTATATAAGAAAAAGTCTGCTTGAAAATGATTTTGAAGTGGTCGCTTGCCTTACTTTGGACCATTTAAATATTTTTCGTCTCGAGCATTTACAAGCAGATGTGATCTTGCTCGATATGGATCATCCTCATCGTGACATTATTGAAAGTTGTGTGAGTAGCTATGACCTACCGACTGTCCTGTTCACTAAAAATTCAGATAAAGACACCATCAAACAAGCCATCGATGCGGGAGTAACGGCTTATATCGTAGATGGCATAGACCCTGCCCGTTTACATACCATTTTAGAAATCTCGATTGAGCAATATAAAAAGCACAAAAAACTCGAAGGTGATTTAAAAGAGGCTCAAACCAAATTGGCTGACCGTAAAGATGTTGAAAAGGCCAAAGTGTTACTCATGCAACTCCACGGGCTGCCTGAAGATACAGCTTTCCAACTTCTTAGAAAAAATGCCATGAGTCACCGTATAACGATTGGAGAAATGGCACGGCGGTTACTTGATGCCCAAAAATTACTCAACAATCAACTAAAGGATGAATAAATGAGCACATTAGAAAAGACTCAATTACAACTCGGCTATATTCCTTTGCTTGATTGTCTTGCATTGCTTTGGGCAAAACAAAGAGGCTTCTTTGAAGAGGTGGGTTTAGATGTCACTTTAGTTAAAGAAGCATCATGGGCAAGTCTTCGAGACCGTCTTGCTTTTGGGTTATTAGATGCAGCGCACTGCTTATCTGCAATGTTACCTGCAGCGGCTGTCGGCACAGATCAAATTGGCACGCCACTACAAACATCACTCGTTTTAAGTGAAAACCGTGCTTTCATTAGCTTAAGTCAAAAACTTACTCATCAACTTGCAATTCAAAAAAATGATACGGCTCAAGTAACAGCGCAAAAAGTGGCAGATTATCTCGAACAAGGTCACTCCATTTCTTTAGCTCATGTATTTAAGCATTCTATTCATCATTATTGTTTAAGAGAGTGGCTCGCCTTAGCAAACCCTGAACTTGCACAATCTATCCAGCTTAAAACATTACCGCCACCTTATATGGTCGAAGCATTAGACAAACATGTGATTGATGGTTTTTGTGTCGGAGAACCTTGGAATACTCAAGGAGAGCTTTTAGGTTTAAGTAAAATGATTTGCTCAAGTCAAAACATTATTCCACCTGTGGCTGATAAGGTTTTAGCCGTAACTCAAGAATGGGCTGAACAGCATCCACAAACACTGGTTGCACTCACCACGGCAATTATGAAAGCCCAACAAGAATTGAGTGAGTTAGACGATTTTGCTCCAATTTTAAAATTATTAGTCGAGTTTGGAATTGTGCGCTTCCATTGTTCAGAAGAAGTACATGTCGACAAATACTATATGATTCAGGATATTGTCCGTCATTTAGTAAAAGAAAGTGCACTTCCAAAAGTAGAAGACTTTTATTGGCTGCTCGAGCAAATGCAAAAATGGGATGAACTTCAACTCGACCAAGCACAAATCACAAGCTTGGGTGCTCAATGCATTAATCTTGAGGCTTATGAACAAGCTAAACAACACTATCGTTCATAACTTTTCTACTTATTAAATCGCCATAAAAAAAAGCTGTCTTTTGTGACAAAGACAGCTTGAAAGACCCATAAGACAAAATGCGAAACACGCATTCCTATATTTTCTAGGCTCAACTGATCCATTGAAAATATAGCGCTTATGGAAATGATCATATCTATCTAAACGTATCATTTTCAGACATTTTCATATCAATAACTGCCACTTGATCAATTTCAGTTCATTATTCAAAGCATCTTAAGTCAGTCTTTAAATACCTCTCTTCTTTAAGCCTTAAATCTACCCATGCTCACTACAGAATAGTGATGCATCAATTACGCGGGTGAGGTCATAAATTTCATTTTATTTCTTCAAAATAATTTCTCGCATCTGTCTTAATTAAATTAATTTTTTTAGCCATAAAGTAATTTATTGCCTATGTCATTATATTTAAAAAGATTTATTTATTAATCCTTTTGTAAAACTTAAATATTACGATTCAAATAATTAGACAAAAAAAATTAGTGAAAAATCCTCTAAGTCCCTGCCTTTTTGAGTTACAAACCGCAACAATCATGGCACAAATGGTAATAATAATTTAATTAATAATCATTATCATTCACACCACATAAAAACCTGAGAAGATCTACCATGATCCATGAAAATATTCTCGACTGCATAGGTAAAACGCCACTACTACAATTATCAAGGCTATTCACGCATCAATCGATCTCAGTGATTGCGAAAATGGAATTGTTAAACCCAGGAGGAAGTATTAAAGACCGTCCAGCATTATTCATGCTACAGGAAGGCCTGAAATCTGGAGTGATTAATAAAGATAGTCATATTGTTGAAAGCTCATCAGGGAACTTAGCGATTGCGCTTGCAATGGCTTGCAAAATATATGGATTAAAATTTACTGCCGTTATTGACCCGAAAATTGCCTCAGCAAACTTACAAATGTTGAAGCTCTACAAGGCTAATATCGAAATGGTCTCTGAAAAAGACCAAAACGGCGGTTATTTAAAAACCAGAATTGACACTGTAAAACGACTCTGCCAACAGCTTCCAAATGCTGTTTGGATTAATCAGTATGCAAACCCAAATAACTGGAAAAGCCATTATTTTGGAGAAGCAGAAGAAATCCTAAATCAAATTGATCGCAAGATTGATTACCTCGTGATTGGGGCAAGTACCTCTGGCACGATTATGGGCGTATCTCGTCGCCTTAAAGAAAGATTTCCAGAATTAAAAGTGATCGCAGTCGATATCGTCGGCTCTGTGTTGTTTGGTGGCACATCTGGTCCACGCGAAATTCCTGGCATTGGTGCAAGTACTGTCCCACCGCTACTCTCCCCCGATGAAATTGATGATGTCATTTATGTAGATGACTATGAGTCGGCACTCGGTTGCCGAGAACTTCTTGAGCATGAAGGAATCTTTGCTGGCGGTTCAAGTGGCTCATCAATTTCAGCCATCAAAAAACTGATTCCAACCATTCCTGATGGATCGTGCGTCTTAACACTGTTGCCCGATCGTGGCGATCGTTATCTCGATCTTGTTTATGAAGATGAATGGTTCGAAATGATCAAGAAGCGTCACTTCAATCGAAACTTACGACGCCAAGAAAACCTTACTTTACAAAATGTTGTTTAACCTTCTCCTTAGGAAATATTCATGAGCAATTTGGCTACCCTTCGCTACTTAAGTCAATCAGATTTATTAAATCTTGGCGCAAATCATAGTAATTCATTTATTGAAGCAATTACTGAAGGTTTAACCCTGCATGCAAATAAACAGTTTGTTCAACCTTTAAAACCTTATCTTCGCTGGCAAGGTGCAGACCATATTGCCGACCGTATTATCGCAATGCCTTGTTATTTAGGCGGCAACGACCCGATTGCCGGAATCAAATGGATTGGTTCAAGACAACATAACCCTAAAAAATTCAATATTCCGCGTGCCAGCGCACTGATTGTTTTAAATGACTCAGAAACAAATTATCCAGTTGCAGTGATGGAAGGCAGCTTAATTAGTGCCATGCGAACTGCGGCAATTACTGGTGTTTCAATTAAATATCTAGCAAAAAAAGACTTTTCAGACATTACTGTAATTGGCTGCGGACCAATTGCTCAAATGCAGATTAAGACTGTGCTTGAACAATATGCTCAAGTGAAAAAAATCCATTTATTTGATGTAAACCCTGAAGCAGCTGAAAAACTCAAAGCGTTGTTTTTATCAGAATATCCGAATCTAGAAATTGAAATTCATGACAGTGCTAAGTCTGCGATTCAACAAGCCGATGTCCTCATTACCTGCACAGTTTCAGATAAACCTTACATTCCGTTTGAGTGGCTTAAAAAAGGCTGCTTTGTTTCAAATATTTCAATTATGGATATCGAGCCTGAAGTCTTCTTAAAAGTCGACAAAGTGATTGTAGATGACTGGGACCAATCAAACCGAGAAAAGAAAGTCATCAATGTACTGGTTGAAGATGGCTTATTCAGCCGTGAAAAACTACATGCTGAACTTGGCGACATCATTATTGGTCATAAAAACGGCCGCGAACACGAAGATGAAATCATTTTGCTAAACCCAATGGGCATGGCGATTGACGATATTGTCTGCGCTAAATGGTTCTTCAATGCTGCACAAGAACAAAACGTTGGCACGGTTCTACCGCTTTTATAAGAATAGGAATAACTAAAATGTTAGATCGGATTTACACAGCACAACTACAAAAAACGATAGATGCACTCTACATGGAGAATTATGGAGATTTTAAAGATTATATTTCCTATAAAAAGCCTTATATGGCAATTACTCTCAATGATGAGTTGGAACTCTATTTCAGCTGTTTAAAAGTAGATGGTGTAAATCCTTTCTATGTTACCCAACCCGAAGTTTTGCTTCATAACCTTTTGAGCAATAGAACTTCTAAAATTTCTATTTCTGAAGTTTTTAACTATTTAACCAAAGCATCTTGGTGGCCATCTCCACACCACCAAAAAGCGATTGATTATTGGCTAGATAACTTAGTAACGGCTGAAAAAATTCCTCAAATTTTACAGACAGCCCTTTCATTTTCTTCACCTTTGATTACTAGTGAATTGCTATCGCTGGTAGCTGACCGTCCATTTCATCCATTCGCTCACTCAAAAGGTGAACTTACACCACTCACAACTCAAAAAGAAATTGAGGTGTATTGGTGGGCATTTAAGAAGGATGACGTCATCAACAATATGGAGTCGATTCCTCATAAAGAGCTTCTGTTATCAGAAGTTGAGGAAAGTCATATTGCTCACAAAATGGCTCAGCTTTCAGATGATTACTTAGCCCTGCCTTTGTTAGAGACGCAACATCGCTATTTAAAGTTTGAAGAAAATAAGTACGACGGTATTGACCTAAACCATGTCACCACAATTGGTTTACCGACTTCTTCTTTAAGAACGCTTATTCACAACACAAACCCTACTCTGCACTTAAAACTCTCGACCAACGCCAAAACATTAGGTGCAATCCGCTCTATGCCAGGCCGTTATTTAATGAATGGTCATACGGCTTATGATTTTTTAAATGACGTCATTAATGAAACTGCTCTAATAAAAAATCGTCTCTTTTTGAGCAATGAAACCCACTGGTGGGTGCTGGGTAAACAAGAGCCGATTGTAAAAAATTTAGGTGTAATCGGTTGCCAAGTCCGACATTTACCCGACTTTTGCCAAGATAAAAATGTCACGCCAATCACTATGTCAGCTTTAAGCTGTACCTATGTTGACCCATGGGAAACATTAGGCGTTGAAGGTGACAAATGGTCATTACTAAAAGACTTAAGTGTTCATTTTATTCAAACATTCTTAACGCTTTGGGCAAAAGGAATCATGCCTGAATGCCACGGTCAAAACACCATGGTGTGTTATGAAAATAATAAGTTGAAATGCTTTGTTTTGCGTGACCACGATACCTTAAGAATATGTACCACAGCCATTAAAGAAAGTGGTTTTACCCCTCCGATTTATACCATCGATACCAGCACACCGAACAATCTTATCTTTACTAAAAATGAAGACTTATTTAATTACTTCATTACCCTAGGGATTCAAATTAACCTCTACCCGATTGCTTTAGCTACTTTGAAATATACGGATCGTACAGAAAGCGATTTCTGGGAAATGGTTCAAGACATTATTCAAGATTTTGTAGAAACCCAATCTATTTCAGAACAAACAAAATCTCAAATTCAAACTTATCTTTTTGACAATAAGACTTGGCCATTCAAACAGCTACTTACTCCTCTACTTGCGCAAGAAAGCGACTCAACAGGTATGCCAAGTAAAATCGGAAGTACGCCAAACCCTTATCAGAGCTTATCTGTTTCTAGCTATGAGACCATGGATATCTAAATCATGCGCTCATCTCGCCTAGATCATTTCATTATTTTGCTCTGTCAGTTTTTTTCTACTTTCGGGCTCATGGTGCTTATTCCGATCATGCCGCTCTATATGGAAAAACTGACGGCACATATGAGTGCTCCCACTATCTGGGCAGGTTTGGCACTCGCGGCTCCAGCTATTGGCAGCTTATTTACAGCACCAATTGTTGGCCACCTATCAGACACATTCGGCCATAAAAAAGCCTTGTTACTTTCTCTGGCTGGTTTCTGTATTTCAATACTGCTCATGGCGAGCGCCCAGCATTTATACCTGTTTATTTTCGCGCGAATTTTACTGGGTTTTTGCGGTCTTTCTGTGATCTTAAATGCCTATGTTTCATATCTTTCTAATGAACAACAACGTGGTGCCGCTTTTGGGCAACTACAAAGTAGTGTTGCGCTAGCTTGCCTATGTGGTCCCGTGCTCGGCGGGATATTTATGGATCAATGGCGGGTTGAAGTATTACTCAACACGACAGCATTTGTTGTGATGACACTCATTGTGATTGCGTCATTTGTATTAACCAATCCCGTTAAAATCGAAACCACAAAAACCAAAGAGAAATCTAAGCTTCCAGCTTTCTTTGATAGAACGATTTTTTCATGGTTAAGCGCTGGCATTTTGGTTCAAGCGGGCGGCTTTGGTTTGGTGTCTTGCTTCGTTTTATACATTAGTGAAATAAGCCAAAGCACTCACTCATCGTTATCTGCTGCGAGTTTAACGGGAACCATTCATGCGCTTTCATGGGGAGCAGCCTTTATTGCTGCAACCTATTGGGGGAAAAGAAATGATGATAAAGGAGACTCTTTTAATAACTTCATTTACGCATCCTTAATTTGCGGCATCACGATTTTCGCATTGATCTGGGTTTCTAATCTCTGGCTGATTCTTGTATTACGACTCATACAAGGCTTCTGCTTTGCAGCCCTTATTCCTTCGATCTTGCACACAATTTCTCTAAAAGCCGGCGCTCAAAGCCAAGGAAAAGTGATTGGTATTTCTAACAGTGCCTTTGTCTTAGGACAACTTATTGGCCCAATCACGATCACGCTCACCTACTCATTTTTCAATATTACTGCTGCATTAATCTGCACCTCACTATTTTTTATCGGTGCGGGATTAGTGGTGATTTTGAACAGATTCTTAATGGATACAATTTTAGAAGAGGCACAAGAATGAACTCAATTATTACAACCGATGCATGGTCTTATAAACTTTTCGAACAGTATCTGAATACTTTCTTTCGTGAACTCAAAGTAAATCTTGAAAAGCATATTATCCCAGCTCAAGATTCTCCTTTATTCACACTGTATGCAGAGCGCCCAGACACTCTGTATTTTGCTTATACTTTTAATGCATCTAATACGATTGTTTATGGTGCAGTTCAGCATCTATCCACCACTGGTTATCATAGATATCAACGTGGTTTTGTTCTGCAAAATTTAAACGACAATACATTTGACTCGCTCACAGACCCAAAAAAATTAGTGAAGCTGATTACAGATGAACTGAATAGCTTATTTAAAGATAAAAACCAAAATAAGAACCTGTACTCCGATATTGTAAATAGTATCGAAAATACAAAATTCTTTTTAGAAAATAAGCCTTCCCAAACAGCAACTAAAGCGTTAAGCGGTTTTCAGGCTACGGAACAAGGCATGTTATATGGGCACCCTTTTCATGTGACCTCTAAAGCCAATTTAGGTTTCTCTAAAGAAGACATGAAAAAGTATAGCCCTGAGTTAGGCGCAAGTTTCCAACTTCATTACTTTGCAATTCATTCTTCTCTAATCCAAAAGCTTGTAAGTGAGAAACAGCCCTCTCACTGTATTGAAGATGAAGTTTTAGAAACAGCAAAAGAACGTTTGCAAGACAACTTAGCAAATTACGAGCTAATGCCAACCCATCCTTGGCAAGCCAACTTCTTACTTCAACATTCATCTTTAAAGAAATATTTAGATAACCAAGACGTGATCTATCTGGGAGTTTTAGGTCAAACCGTATGGCCGACCTCATCTGTTCGTACAGTGTGGTTACCTCAATCGAATCTATTCTTAAAGCTATCAATTGATGTACGAATTACCAGTTTCATTCGTAATAACCCAATGGATGAAATGGAACGCGCGATTGATGCGAGCAAAATTATTATTAATCACAAGATTAATGAGCAATATCCAGACCTTGTGATTCTGCCGGAGTTAGAGGCAAAAACAGTCAAAATTCCAGAGCTTGAGAGTTCATTTGGTATTCTTTATAGAGCAGGACTCACGCCAGAGGTATTAGAAAATACCAGAATGCTAGGTGGCTTGGTTGAAGAAAATGAAAACCATGAAATCCCGCTTTTAAGCATTATTCAGCAAGCAGCACCCAACCAAAATCTACAATCGAAAGACGCGAAAGAGTTCATTACTTTCTGGTGGAAACAGTACGTTAAAGTTTCACTCATTCCATTAATTGAGTTGTTTGCAAATAAAGGCATTAGTGTAGAAGCGCACATGCAAAATAGTTTAATGGAATTTAAAAACGGCTATCCACATCGCCTTATTCTTCGAGACATGGAAGGCATTAGCATTGTTCCAGAAATGATAGAAGATGACTCATCTATTTCTGAAGATAGTACCGTTTGGTTCTCTCAGAAAGATGCATGGATCTTTTTAAAATATTACCTCGTGATCAATCACATTGCTCATCTCATCAGTGCAATTGCACGAGTTACGGCCATTGAAGAATCTGAGCTTTGGCAAGCTACACGCCTTACGCTCACGCAAGAAAATTTTAGCGCCAAAGGCCAGCAATATCGCGATTTATTAATTAATTCACTCACATTACCAATCAAGGCAAATATGTTAAATACGCTCTACCACAGTGGTGGCAATCCTATCTGGATTGAAGTTGAAAACCCTATTTATAAATATCGCGGCGCAGAAGCGCTTTGCCCTCTTCAACCAACACAACAAACCAATTATAAAACCCTCGCGGAAAATCGCGTGATGAGTCAATTATTAGAAGCACTCATTTTTGAAAATACTTTTAAATACGAGTTTTCTAAAGGTCAGATCAAGTTTTATGTTTCCGATACCGTTTTTTATACTTGCGCGGCCAAACGACATTTTAGTTTTAAACGAATTAAGTTAGATCCTTCAAGCTTAGTCCGTTCTGATATTACTTTAGGCACTGAAACTCGTCCTAGCTTAAAAACGCTACTTGCCGATTTAAAAAATATTATTGAAGCTGACCCAGTTAAATGGCAAAACTTTAATGATGAACTCAATTTAACTTACATTAAGCATGCGCAAACTTTAAGCCAAGCCCCTGCTCAACCTTTAAGAACCTTGCCTTATTTAGAACAAGAAGCACGGATTACCAATGCACATTTATATCACCCGAGTTTTAAGTCTCGTATCGGCTTCGATTTAAAAGAAAACCAGAAATATGCACCCGAGCTTTCTGAAGGTTTTACGGTTCAATGGGTGGCGACTCACAACAGCTTATGCAAACTGGTTTTAAGTGAAACGATTAATCTAGAGCAGCTTTATAAACAGCATTTTTCAGAAAAAGATCTACAAGCCATTAATGATCAATTGAAAGAGCAAAATGTAGATTTTAAAGATTATATCCTCACCCCAATTCACCCGTGGCAGTGGGATAAAATTATTGAATTATATTATCAAGATGCGATTAGCAACCAACTGATCATCCCGTTAGATATTGAAGGTCCGACTTATTTACCGCAGCAGTCGATTCGAACCTTATCAAATATTAGTGATATCTCGGCGCTTTCTCTTAAATTGGCAATGAACTTGGTCAATACTTCTACCTCTCGTGTATTAGCACCGCATACCGTTCAAAATGCGGCAAAAATGAGTGACTGGCTTTATAACATTGTTGAACAAGACCATATTTTAGAAAAACAGCGTAAGCCTGTTATTTTAAGAGAGATTGGCGGTCTTTCGGCTAATCAGCAAATTGCGCTACCTGTTCAATACGGCGCACTCGCCTGCATTTGGCGCGAAAGTATTTACAGCTACTTAAAAGAAGGCGAATCAGCAACGCCTGTAACGGGTCTAATGCAAGTTGATACGGACCAAAAACCACTAATCGATGAGTGGATCCAAGAGTATGGTATTGAGTTCTGGTTAGAAAAATTACTCAGCAATGCTTATTTACCCATCATGCATATTTTGTGGTGTCACGGCCTCGCTTTAGAATCACATGCACAAAACATGGTACTAATTCATAAAAATGGCTTACCCGTTAAAGCGGCTTTGAAAGATTTCCATGATGGAATTCGTTTTAGTCGTCATCTTTTACGTGAGCCGAACCTTTTACCCAACTTACAAGATGCGCCAAAAGAGCACGCCAAGATTAACCCGAACTCGTTCTTGGAAACCCACTCTCCAAATGAGCTCAGAGACTTTACTCAAGATGCGCTTTGGTTTGTAAATCTGGCTGAGTTAGCGATTTTCTTAAATGAACATTATGACTTCGATGAAATCAAATTCTGGACCATGTTAAGAACCATTATTAATCAGCATAAAGAAGCTCACCCAGAGTTTGCCGAGCGATATGAATTGTTTAACTTTACAGATGACACCATTGATATTGAACAGCTCGCAAGCCGCCGTTTCCTTCCGGAAATTCGCTTAAGAGTACAAACCACACCAAACCCGCTCAGCCTTATTAAGGAAATTGAATATGAATAAGCATTCGATTTCTTTTAAGAAACGAATAGCAAATGGCGAGATGCTCTACGGAATCTTTTGTTCCGTAGCTTCTCCAATTAATATCGAGCAAATGGCACTTGCGGGCTACAACTTTATTATTATCGACTTGGAACATACTTTATTTAGTACGTCTCAAGTCGAGACCATGATTTTAGCCGCTAGAGCCATGAGTCTTGATGTCTTTGTCAGGGTGCCGTTAAACGCCAACCATTTAGTTCTACCTCTGCTCGATGCAGGGGTAACGGGTATTGTGTTTCCACATATTGAAAATGCTCAGCAAGCACAAGAAGCCGTGAACTATTGTCACTATATGCCTCTTGGGCAAAGAGGTCTCAACTCGACAAGGTTAAATCGATATGGCATAGATGATTTAGCTAGTTTTGTTCAACACGCAGCAAACGAAACGGTTGTCGTTGCCATGATTGAAAGCTTAGAAGGACTAGAACAACTAGATGAAATATTAAAAGTTGAAGGTATTGATATTATTCTAGAAGGTGCTGCCGACCTTTCCCAATCAATGGGAATGCCATGGCAATCTAGCCATCCAAAAGTGAAAGAAAAAGTTCAAGAGATGTATATAAAGACTAAAAATAGTCAAAAGCATTTCTGTGCTATTCCACGCCAACCTGAAGATATTGCAGCGTGGAAACAACAATCCGTTCAGCTTTTTGTACTCGGTGATGACCGCAGCATTATTCGCCGTGCCCATCAAAATCATTTGAATTCTTATAAAGAAATCTCATAAATTTTCAGTTGTGTAGAGCGATGGGTGCACCTTCCTCTACACAACAATTAATAAAAATAAATTTTATTATTTTTTGTCCAACAACGATATTGTGAATTACAATCATTCTCACTTATAATTCGACAAATTTAAAATCACTCTCAGGGCGAGACAATGGGAAATAAGATAAAAAGGCACAAACTTTTTACGAGGAAGTCTGAAGTAAAAAATATCATTCCACTCCTTTCACTTGGTGGGGCCATCTTTCTCTCAAACTCGGCCTTTGCAGCCTCAACCTCTGAGACAACAGATGTTGAAAAAAAGCCTGAGGCACTTCCTACAATTACAATTACCGCTTCACGCGCAGATGAACTTTCTACTTCGGCCAAGCAAGTGACCAAGCTAGATGAAAAACAAATTGAACTTTTAAGAAATGGTTCATCTGGTAGTATTGCAACCGTTTTAGCAAAAGCCGTACCGGGCCTATCAGACTCAAGCCGAACCATTACCGATTATGGTCAAACTTTACGTGGTCGTAATGCTCTCATCTTGGTCGATGGCGTTCCAATGAACCTGACACGCGACACATCAAGAGGACTTTCAGCAATTGATCCTGAAAGTATTGCGAACATTGAAGTAATTCGCGGCAGTAACGCAATTTATGGTGGTGGCGCTGCAGGTGGTATTATTTCAATTACCACGAAAACGGCTGGTGGCGAACCTACAGCTAAAACCGTAGTTGGGCTACAAACACCTTTAACAAACTTCCGTTCTAATGCTTTAAGTGGCGATATTCATCAATATTTCACAGGCAGCTTTAACGCTTTTGACTATGCACTCGACTTTGGTTATCAGCGTATTGGTAGCCCGTACGATGCAAGTGGTGACCGTGTTGCACCAGAACCAAGTCAGGGCGATTTATATGATTCTGATGGCTATAGTATCGGTGGTAAACTTGGTTATCATATTGATGACAACCAATACCTACAATTCGCTGCAAACTATTATAATGCCGAGCAAGACTCAGATTATGCATCTGACCCAAGTGTGAAAAATGCTCCTGCTGGAACTGTACCAGCGAAAGCAATTAAAGGCTTAAAACTCAAAGACCAAAATAAAAACGAAAACCAGATCTACAATTTAACTTATAACCATAAAGACTTTTTTGGTAATAAGGTTGATGCACAAATTTATTATCGCGACTTCTTTACACGTTTTTCACCATTTGATGCACGAAAAAATGCAAATCGTGGAGGACAAGTAGATCAGATCTATCAAGAAAATAATGTACTCGGTAGCCGCTTAACTGTTACCACACCACTTGAGTTTTTAGGTGACACCTCATTGGTTTGGGGCGGTGACTTTAGCCGCGAAAAAAGCGAAATGCCTTTAGATATTTTCGATCAAAAAATTTATGATCAATCTGGTGGCTTAGAGTTTGTAAAAATTGGCAAACTTATTTATTTACCTGAACTCACCACGCAAAGTGTGGGTGGCTTTGTACAGTTAAAACACCGTTTTAATGACCAATGGTCAGCAGAAGCAGGTACGCGTTATGAAGATAGCTATGCCCAAATTGATAGCTTTGTTCCATTATCACAATTAGGTAAGCCTAACCCTTATACCGTTGAGGGCGGAAAAGTGAAAGCTGATGCATGGTTGTACAATGCTAATGTGACTTTCTCTCCAAATGACCAACACTCGATTTATGCATCTTTTAACCAAGGTTTCCAATTACCTGATGTTGGTTTGATTATTCGTAATGCTGGTGAAGGTTTTAACCTTGGTTCATCATTCTTAGAACCCGTAAAAGTAGATAACTACGAGTTGGGCTGGAAAGGAAACTTCAATAACTTCTCTTCAAGTTTAGCGGTCTTCCACTCTACTTCCGACCTAGGTGCGGTGCAATCTTTCAACAATGGTTTAGTACTCGCTAGAACCAAAGAAAAAGTCACTGGTGTTGAAGCAACATTTGATTATCTTGACGATGCCAATGTTTGGGGAACTGGTGGTAGTGTTACGTGGATGAAAGGTCGTGAAAAGCCGCAAAACGGTGCTGAACAAGATATGACAGGCTTCCGTATTCCACCATTAAAACTAACAGGTTATATTTCTTATAGCCCAACGGAAACATGGACGAACCGCCTGCAAGCCACTTACTTCGGTTCAGAAGATTACCGCTTAAATGGCAAAAATAGTTTTGGTCGCTATGATGTAAAATCTTATACAACAGCAGATTTAATCAGTAGCTTTGCCCTTAACAAAAAAGACACTGTGACGATTGGTTTAGAGAATATGTTTAACCGCAAGTATTATCCTCTATATAGCCAATTATTACGAACTAGCGATAACACTAGCCATTTAGTGGCAAATGGTGCAACGCTGAAAGTTTCTTATAGCCATAAATGGTAATCAAAAACTGACATTGAATGTGTCACAAAAAGGAGATCCATGTGATCTCCTTTTTCTTATTAAAAATATTAAATCCTTATCTATTTTTTCCATGGTTAACCTAAGTTAAACCCACAGAACCACTCTAGTATTCTGCTAAAAATTTTGTTAACTTGATTTTGTTACGTATTCAAGATACAAATTTTTCATCCAGCACTTTCCCTCACTGTGTTTATGAAAACAATATCAATATGTAGTTTTACCAATATTTTTAATGGGGCAAATCATAATGGAAATCTCACATCGCGAAATTTACGCCCTCGTAGACATTAATAATTGTTATGTGAGTTGTGAGCGACTATTTAATCCCAAACTTATTGGCCTACCAGTCGTAGTACTTTCCAACAACGACGGATGTGTTGTATCACGTAGTGAAGAAGCAAAAAATATGGGTATCAAAATGGGTATCCCATGGTATCAA
The DNA here is from genome assembly GCF_027855145.1 of Acinetobacter sp. AOR18_HL. NCBI lineage: Bacteria > Pseudomonadati > Pseudomonadota > Gammaproteobacteria > Moraxellales > Moraxellaceae > Acinetobacter > Acinetobacter sp. AOR18_HL. Next base: position 8,986 of record NZ_JAKTIG010000064.1, on the reverse strand, counting down.
ATCGAACAAGAAGCTCTTCAAGAAGGTGTACACGTCTATTCAAGCAACTACACTTTATATGCTGAAATGTCACGTCGCTTTTTTTCAGTTCTTGGTGAGTTTTTCTCGCCCGATGATTTAGAAGCTTATTCTATAGATGAATGTTTTATTCGTCTTACCCCTTACCTTCAATCTTTAGATATCCATTCTTATTGTGTCAAAGTCGTAGAAACCTTAGAAGAATGGTTAAGCTTACCTTGTTGTATCGGCATCGGATATTCAAAAACTCAAGCAAAATTAGCCAATCACTATGCTAAAAAAATTGGAAGCTTTAATAGAATTTGTAATTTCACTACTTTAGATCCTTTGCTTCTTGAAGACCTGATGCAACATACTTCAGTCAAAGAAGTGTGGGGAATTGGCTATCAATTAGTCAAACAATTACGTAGCTATGAGATTTATTCATGCTTAGACTTAACTTTTGCCAATGAGCATCATCTAGCAAAAGCTTTTTCTGTGGTTATGGCACGTACCATTCGTGAGCTAAAAGGCCAATCTTGTATTCAACTCGACGATCCTGCCATTGTCACCAAACGAATTTTAGCATCACGCAGTTTTGCTCAAGCTTTGTCCAGTATTGAGATTATTAAACAAGCACTTATTTTTCATCTTAACCGAGCCCATCGCCGTTTAATGAAACAAGAACAGTTGTGTGCCTGTGTTCAAGTCTTACTTTATGAAAAAACAGATAAACCACCTTATAAAAAAGCATCTTCTCAAGCGATAGGGTTAAATTATGCAACAGATGATTTATGCATATTAACAAAAGCAGCCATGCAGCAAATAGATGTTTTATATAAAGAAAATAAAAAATATATAAAGATTGGAGTTTTATTTTGTGGTTTGCATCCTCGTCAACATCATATTGATGATTTATGGCAACCTCTTGAGTTGATTCAGCAAAGACAACAATTAATGCAAACACTCAGCACAGTTCGTAACCGATTCGGTAGTCACTATTTACAAGTCGGTTATCATTCCCGTAATCCATCTTGGCACATGAAACAATGCCACCGTTCAAAAAATTATCTAACTCGATGGAATGAGCTATTAGTGATTGGAGAGAACTCTATAGCCGTTACACAAAATACATGAACTGTTTTTGTCAATTCAGTTTAAAATAAGCTCCATTAAATTACTTGAAATTTTGTCATTTTTTAACATTGCTAAATCATCGCAAAATTTACAATATATAAGCCGAATTTGGTATACCCTTTCTGCGACGATGAAAACAAATTATAAAAAAATTGTAGAAACATATGCCATAATAAGCAAACTTTGCAGACATCTTGCAAAGAATATTTGCAACTTTAGAGCTGGAGCAATCTGAATGAGTTCGACCATTTTGGTGATTCATGGACCGAATTTGAATTTGCTGGGAAAACGCGAACCAGAAGTATATGGTCATCTTACCTTAGATGATATTAACCAACAACTTATTAGCCAAGCTCAACAAGCTTCACTCACATTAGATACTTTTCAAAGCAACTGGGAAGGTGCCATTGTTGATCGTATTCATCAGGCTCAAACTGAAGGCGTAGAACTTATTATTATCAACCCTGCAGCCCTCACCCATACATCTGTTGCTCTACGCGATGCCCTACTTGGCGTTGCCATTCCATTTATTGAAGTACATTTGTCGAATGTCCATGCAAGAGAGGCATTCAGGCATCATTCTTATTTATCTGATAAAGCAATTGGCGTGATTTGTGGTTTAGGTGCAAAAGGCTATCGTTTTGCACTCGATTACGCTATTGAAAAAATTCAACCATCTAACCCAAACTAGTTTAGGAATAGTCGCCCATGGATATCCGCAAAATTAAGAAACTCATCGATTTAATGATTGAGTCTGACTTGCAAGCGATCGAAGTTAAAGAAGGTGATCAATCAATCGCTTTAACTCGTCGCAATCCTGTCGTTGCTGCAGCTGGTGTAGCACTTCCGGCTGCTCCTGTTGCAGAAGCACCAGTTGCAAAAACACCGCGTGGAGCAGTTGAAACTTCTCCAATGGTTGGCGTGTTCTACGCTGCTCCAAGCCCAGGTGAAGCACCATTTGTTAAAGTAGGTCAAACAGTATCTGCTGGTGAAACTTTGGGTATTATTGAAGCAATGAAAATCATGAACCCAATTGAAGCAACTCAAAGTGGCGTGATCGAAGAAATTTTAGTAAAAAATGGTGAAGTTATCCAATTCGGTCAACCTTTATTCCGTTATCGCGCGTAATTACCCCGGGGACGTCTATGTTGCAAAAAGTTTTAATTGCAAACCGTGGTGAAATCGCTTTACGTATTACCCGGGCTTGTAAAACATTAGGAATCAAGACTGTTGGTATCTATTCAGATGCCGACAAGGATTTGATGCATTTACGTTTTGTTGATGAAGCAGTATGTATTGGTCCGGGCGCAAGTAGTGATAGCTATTTAAATATCCCGGCAATTATTACTGCTGCAGAAATTACCGGTGCTGATGCTATTCACCCGGGTTATGGTTTCCTTTCAGAAAATGCTGAGTTTGCTGAAATTGTAGAAAGCTCAGGCTTTACTTTTATTGGCCCACGTCCAGAACATATCCGCCTTATGGGGAATAAAGTTTCTGCGATTGTTGCCATGAAAAAAGCTGGCGTACCTACTGTACCAGGTTGCGACCATGCAGTAACCATCCACAATGCCTTGGCAGAAGCGAAAGAAATCGGCTTCCCGCTTATTGTTAAAGCGGCTTCTGGTGGTGGTGGTCGTGGTATGCGTATTGTTGAGCGTGTAGATACACTACTTGAATCAGTTCAAGCAGCGCAGCGCGATGCAGAAATGTGGTTCGGTGATGATACCGTTTACATGGAACGCTTCTTACAAAAACCTCGCCATGTCGAAGTTCAAGTTCTTGGTGATGGTAATGGTCATGCAATTCATTTATATGACCGTGACTGTTCATTACAACGTCGCCATCAAAAAGTACTAGAAGAAGCACCTGCACCAAACCTACCAGAGCAAGCTCGAGCTGATATTTTAGAAGCTTGTGTTCATGCATGTCAGTTGATGCAGTATCGTGGTGCTGGTACGTTTGAATTCTTATTTGAAGACGGTGAATTCTTCTTCATTGAAATGAATACTCGTGTTCAGGTTGAGCACCCTGTAACTGAAATGGTTACCGGTGTCGATATTATTGAACAACAGTTACGCATTGCTGGTGGCCTAGGACTAGAGCTTCAACAAGAAGATATCAAAGTTCAAGGACATGCAATTGAATGCCGTATCAATGCAGAAGATCCAACAACATTCTTACCTTCACCAGGTAAAATTGAAAGTTTCTATGCGCCAGGCGGCGCTGGTATTCGTTTAGATTCTCATATCTACCCAGAATACAGCATTCCACCTTACTATGACTCTATGATTGCTAAATTGATTTCTCATGGTAAAGACCGTGAAACTTCAATTGCTCGTATGCGTCAAGCGCTAGATGAAATGATCCTTACAGGAATTAAAACAAATATTCCTTTACATAAAGATCTTATTTTGCAAGATAAGAGCTTCTGCTCTCAAGCAATGGATATCCATTACCTTGAAAAACACTTGTTAAAGCAAGTGGAAGAAAAGAAAGCTGAAACTGCATAATAAAAAAAGCCTCTTATTTTTAAGAGGCTTTTTTTTATATCAACCATTTTATGGTAATACCCGACGTAAAGTCGCAAAGCACTGCTCACCCTTAGCCGTTGAACAGAAATTGATTGTATGGTCGTTTTTCCATTGTACAAAATATTGTGAGACATCACCTGTTTGGTCTTGTTTCTGACCAGAACAATCTACTTTATTATTGTCAAATTTAATTTGCATTACTAAAGCGGCTAGCTGCTCTTTAGGGTCATCAGATGGTTGATATTCATAAATACCATAAGACCATTCCTGACCGCTTTTGATCACTACATCATTACTACTACGAAAGTTATAATATTCCACACATTTCTTATTATTTGGAATTTCCATTCCCCACAATCCCATAATTTCAGGGCGCGTAACAATACGTATAGCATTAGGATTACTTGCAGTCCGAACGGGTTGTTCAGCTGGCTGTTGAGTAGCCGTTTCTGCCACAGCTAAACCAGAACAAGCCCACAATAATCCAATAATATAAATATTTTTCATAGATTTATTAATCATTAAACGCATGAAGTTAAGTTAGCATATTTTTTGACAAAATCACTGCTCCATAACCATATAAAAACAATATTTTTCAACTGTAACGTGTCACAACAAGTCATCAAACAATTTTATATTTACTTGCTTTTTTCAATATAAATTCTTTGTTTTGCATGATCTCAAGCTTAGGTAGTTGAAGAATCGACTTGTTTCGGAAGCCACTTTACAAAGCACAAACCTAAGAGCACAACCACGCTGGCACACATAAAGATGAGTTCACCAGAAAGAATTTTCCAGAAATGCCCAGCCAGAACACTACCGAAAGCTACACCTAACCCCCACATGGTACTATAAAGTGCTTGTCCACGCCCTTGCTGTCCAGCAGAAAAGTTTTGAAAAATAACTCTCATTGCGATCAAGTGAAATAAACCAAAACTAAAGGCATGTAAGCACTGCGCAAAAAGTTGACCAATAAAATAATGTGAAAATACTGCAACTAGCATCCAACGTATGCTCGTCACTAGCAGACACACTATCACTAAACTGCGCCACGAAAAACGTTGAAAAATCTTTGAGGCAATTGAAAACATAAAAATTTCAGCAAAAACGCCCATGGCCCATAAAAATCCAATTTCAGTCGTACTGAAATTCAAAGATTTCAGAAAATTACTATAAAAACTATAAAAAGGCGCATGTGAAAAAAGTAGAATAAATTCAATTGCAAAAAATGCAGCCACTGTTGGGCGCTTAAGAACAGGAAGTAAAGGTTCTAAATGTTTTTGGGAAGTAGGCGCGCTATCAGGTTCTCGGATTGTAAAAGACCAAATAAACGCTAGCGACGCGATAATTAATAGTAAAATTGGGAGCATTGAAATATGCACTATTTCTAAAATAGCCCCAATAGTGAATACCCCAACAATAAACCCAACCGATCCCCACTTACGAATTTTGCCGTAAAGTTTAGCTTTTTGATCATCCAACCAAAATAAAGTCACTCCCTCAAATTGAGCTAAAATCGCATTTTGAAAGAAACTAAAAATAAGCATAAGCAAAGCAACTGATTGAAAAGTATTTGGCACTATAAAAATAGCCAACCATATACATGACTCCATCCAAGTTGCTATCCGAACAAGCAACATCCGCTTACCAGATTTATCAGCAATCCAACCCCAAACTAAAGGCGCAAAAAAGCGAGTTACAATCGCAATTGATGATAAAACACCAATTTCTTGATAATTAAACCCCTGATCTTGAAGATATAAATTCCAATAAGGCATGAATGTGCCCACGATGGAATAGTAAAAGAAGTAGAATCCACCAAGTCGAGTTTGGATAGTAAGTGGTTGAAACAATTTATAAACCTTTGTATTTTCATGAGGTTAAAATTCGGGATAGCTGTCACGCTTGTAGCCATTTGTCTTTAGTACTACTAAGCATCCACAAATTTCAATTCGTAGATTCACCGAATAAAATACAATTAAACATATCAGAGCATCTCAGCCTTTCAATTTTAATACTTTGTTTTCCATTACAAATCATTAAATTATTGAGAATCGACTTATCTCTATAAGTATTTTTTATTGATAAGAAAGAATAAATAAAGAAAAGAGAACTGTAATTTAATTTGTACAATCTGTTAACTTGTGTAAAAATACATTTAATATTCATAAGGTATATATTTATCAGATGTTTTTTCTTATTTTTTTAATTTGTCTTTTTCTGTTTTTACTCATCCTGAAACAACATTACCGCTAACCACTTATCACCCTTACCTTTTGCTTAAAAAAAATCTATCTGCCTCTTTTAAATTAGAGCAATTAAACACCAAATTTATAGACCACTTTTTAAATGCTAAGTGTTCAACTCAAATTCTAAAAAATATACTCAACATAAAATTCCAATAAATTCTTAATAAGTTACTGTAACAACTATCGCATCTGAGTAATTACCCGGAGCTGTTGAAATAGTGGTACCTTGCGGAATTTTTCCATAGACATTTGTACCCTGAGAATTGCCCGAACCTGTTTTAGAAACACCCCCAGAACCTCCAACTACGCTTACACCACCAGTAGTATCCCATACCGCACTATAATTCGAGTTCTGATATAACTGATATGGGATATATTGACCACTACCATTTGTCATCTGCCTAAAGCCACCAGCAATACGGTTATTTCCATCCCCCAAATAAATACTATATGGCAGTCCATTATTACAGGTCGTATTTACCACTCCTTGAGCTGTATAATCACGAGTAGTCTTACCAATATCATTAATATTTCCAAAATCGACATTTGATGTTGAATCTATTTGACACAAACTTGGCACAACATAATTAGCAGTTATAGTGGTATTACCCGAGTCCCAACCTCCACCACTATCCCCCTCACACACAGTGCTAGAGCTTGCTTGCATGTCCCAAAATAGCTGAACCGTACCAGTATAGGTTCCTTTAGGGTATGCCATGAGCGACCCTGTACGGGCTGGTACTTTTATATTTACAGAGTAACTAATAACATTATTTGTAGCGACTGTTCTTACTGGACCATACCAGACATTCGAATTTTGATTGGTGGTAGAAGACCCAGCCCCACCTACAGTGGCAGTTACCGTATAGGGTAATGAAACACTGTTAATTGCATTTGTGGTTCCCGTAAATACGGTTTTCATACACATATAACCTGAAATTTCTGGTGTTGTACGCCCCCCATAACAACGTATTGTTCCAGTGTATGTCAGAACTGCATCATTGTTAATTGTTGCGGCAGTATATGTGTATGTACCAGAAGTTGTCCCTGTAACTATGCAACTTGCATGGGCAGAGTTAAAAAATGTAAAGATTAGGCATAACAGACTCATTCCCAAAAAATATTTCAGGATAAATGAAAGACCTTTAAAAGTTGTCGGCTGGTTAAAGCTAGCAATATTTATCGACATACATAAGGTCCCAATTTTTTAGCACTGTATTGCTTATTTTCATACGCAAAATCAACTTGGCATGAACCATGATCTAGAAGATCGATTTCAAGTTTGTTTTGCTTTAATAGGTTTGGAATAAATACTTCACCGTCATAACCAACCACTCCATCTTGCTGACCATTAATTCGAACGGTATAACCTGGCATTAATGGTGAGTTGTTTTGATCAACCAGTTTCACTAATCCAGAAATGACCTGATGAGCACCAAAGTCAACCAAAGTTCCTTGACGGTAACCTACAAACACTGTCTGATTCGTAGAGTTAACTTCCCACTCTAAAGGTAAATATGATGGGTCTAGATAGATATGATGAGACATGTAGGGCCTTAAATTTGCAATTAAGAATCGGCCAGACTTATCGGTCGCACCTAAATTAACCCCACCATTTAAAATTTGGCTTTGTGGCCCGGCATTAGTTACAACCGCATAGCCCTCTCCAATTTCATTGGCCGCAAAGATACGTCCCGCCGCCGCAACCAATGATCCTGTCGCCGAAAGTGCAACCTGATCGTTGTCGCCAAATCGGTTATAACGTCCCGTCAGGTAAGCTGCTCGTGCTCGGTAAGATGCATAGACCGATGCATTGTTTTCTTTTGCATCCTGATCTCGCTCAACATAGCCACCCCAGCCAAATGAACCAATTTGGGGTTCTGACAAACCGAATATTTCTTGGCGGTACCGTAGGCTACCGCTGTCACTAGATACACTCGTGATCGCATTCACTCTACTGGACGGGGTATATCGCAGCGCAAAATAAATGCCATAGTCCTTATGGTTTTCATAATCTTTATAAGCTGACGCATAAAAGCCCCAGTTCTTGTCCAGACTTCCACTTAAATTGCTAGACAGTAACTTGTAAGAGTTGTCACTATATTTAATCTGGTTATAACCCAGATAAACCCCATAGCCTGCATAAAAGTTATAGTTAATCCCTGCCCTGAAAATCTCATCTGCCAATGCGCTGTAGTTCAGGTAGTTCTGTGACTCGGCATTGATCTGGTTATCTTTTAAATATCTCACTTGAGATACACGGGCAAGGTCAAAATAGTTATCAAATACTTTGCGGTAACTGGTGTTAAATGAAATATTTTTACTGATGCGTCCTTCTAAACCCAGCAAGGCAGAATAGCCGTTTTCATCTTTATATTGGCTCGCTGCAATGTCAGCATTGATCACGCCAATACCCAAAACATTCTTGGCAAATCCTGTGCCGAGATTCGACAGACCATCTGTTGAAGCCTCTGCACCGCCACTTAAGGTCAGTGAATTGTTGTAGCCATATCGGATCGCACCTGAGGCAAAAGTGACATCATCATAATCATTTGAATAAAGCCCATAGTTGTAGCGTGGCATACCCACATCTACTGAAAACTCATTTATGCCTTTTGCCAGAATCTTCGATGAAAAATAGTACGGCTTTTTGGTAATGCTCTGCTGTCCCGTTGCATCGGTAGTCACCAGTGTGACTTCATTTCCCGAAATAAACGGGAGCTGTTTAATATCAAATGGACCTGATGGCACTAACCCCGAATAAATCTTTTGCTGATTGACATATAAATCTAGCGTTGAAGGCAGTGCTGCCGAGCCTGAGAATTGCGGGAGTGCCGAAGTGACAATATCACCGCGTTGACTATAAGCACTCGACCACTGAAAACCGGCAAGACGGACACTACTGCCCCAGTCTGGGCTATTAGAAATAAAATCCCCTAGGGTATATATCCTGATCTTTTCAGGGTCGACATATTGCCACTTACTTTCCAGTCGTACCCACTTTTCATGGCTATAACTATTTTCATTACTACCGTTATATAAAACGCCTGAAGAAAAGTTACCGATTGC
>NZ_JAKTIG010000063.1:0-7129 GCF_027855145.1 Acinetobacter sp. AOR18_HL | reverse complement strand
TTTCTAGGACGAGTATTCAGTGACATGGCAACTTGATTTAAATAATGCTGATCTGCCTGATTTAAATCAATCCCTTTAGGTAAATATTGCCTAATTAAACCATTCATATTTTCGCATGTGCCTTTTTGCCAAGGTGAATGTGGGTCACAGAAATATACATCTATGCCTAAATCTTCTTCGAGTATTTTATGTTCTGACATCTCGCGTCCACGGTCATAGGTCAACGTTTTACGCAGTTCTGCAGGTAAATATTTCAGAGCTTCAGTTAAAGCCTTGCGCACTGATTCTGCCTTTGCATCAGGTAATGTTGCCAAGATACAGAGCCGTGTATTTCGTTCAATAAGTGTTGCTATCGAACTTTTATTGTCTTTACCTTTAATTAAATCAGCTTCCCAATGACCCGGTATTTTTCTTTCTTGAACTTCGGCTGGGCGCTCATGAATAGTTTTAATATCCTGTAATATAGAATCTTTTTTAGGTTCACCGTTAGCTTTTCGCTTTTTATTTTCATGACGCAGACAGGATAATAAGTCTTTTTTCAACTCACCCTTGGGTAATGCTCGTATCGTTGAATAAATCGTTGTATGGCTTACATTCATTGTTTGATCCAAATCAGGAAATGTCTTTAAACGCTTTGCTATTTGCTGAGGAGACCATAAACAACGGATCGCTTCAACAATAAATTTCCAGAGGATTGAATCGATTTTGAGTTTTCTGTGACCACGTCTACGTCTAGCGAAGGTGTTATCAGAAGCATATCGAGCTTGATAAACGTCATTGATGCTATTTCTTTTAAGCTCACGATAGATCGTACTAGGATGTCTTTTAATGAGTTCAGCAAATTTTCTGGCTGAAAAGCCTTCTTTTCTTGACTCAAGCATTAATGCAGTACGATCTTCAAAGTTAAGATGATGGTATGACAATTTTATATACTCCATAAACCCTTTAAATTAATTAGGTGGTTTATGTCGCACTTCAAGTTTTACTCTGCCTAGGGTCAAATTCAGATGGCCAAATCTCTCTATACAATGGTGGATGTAAATAATATTCTCTAAATAAAATCTTTTCTTTGTAATTGTGGTATTTGCCATAACCAAAGAGTGCAACTAACAAAAGTATCAGTAAATACCTCTTCTTAAAAAGGAAAGATATTGAAGAGGTTTTTTTCATAAAAACTCTCCTGATAAAAAATTCAATGCTTTAATTATCTTAAATAAATTCATTTTCTTAACTTGATTTTATTTAATGTCTCACATAAAGCTTTTTTGTCGGCTTCTTTAAGTTGTGGATGCTGAACAGGCCACATATAGCTACAGCCATGAGGCGCTTTATTGTTATTTTTCTTAAGTTCATCGGCAATATTTTTTAGAAGTTCAGTGTTTAGAGAACTAATTTTTAAACGTACTTCTGCTAAATCTTGTGGCTTCCAATTACTTTCAGGACTCGACAACCAATCAGCCCGATAACGGTATTGAATGGCCTTGGCTACATTCATTTGCGTCACAATAAATGGCTTTAATGTTTCGCTATTTAAGCCAAAAGATTCAGCTTCAGAAAGCGATTGATCGAGAACTTTCTTTTCTTGAGTTAAATCTTCAATCGGCAAATGCTGCTCTGCTTTATAACCTGCTACATCTTTCATATAAGATAAACGCTCGTTAACTAAACGAGCAGTTTGATCATATTGATATGCTTGGGCGAGTGAAGAAATACACATAAAAGCTGCCAAGGTCGACACGATCTGAACAGTTCGCTGAAAACTCGTTATATCCACCATTTAAAACCTACCGAAATTATTGTTATATCATCATTTCAACTCAGTACTGTATTTCAAGAACATGCGAAAGTAAAACTTTAAGATAGGCTGAGTTCTTGGCTCCATGCCGAATCAGGTTGCTGATAGATGTGTTGGCATACTTGTTTGAGAGATGAGCTAAAGTGCTGGTTTTGCCCTTCCCATTTTTCAATCATGCAATAACTAACATGAATGCCTTTAGGTTGAAACTCTCTGGCTAGTGACTGTGCTAAAGCACGGATGCTTGCAAACATGCTTTGGCTTAACACATCGTAATGGATCGAGTGATTAGAGGGTGCGCCAAGAAAAATAACCGTGCCTCGCTGTTGTTTAAGCATAGGCTTAATCACAGCTTGAGCAACACTTACTGCACTTAAACCTGTGGTCTGCCAACTGTGTTCAATCTCTTCTAAAGATAAAGCTTCGATATTGGGCGAAGATGAAAAACTCGGCTGAAATACACAGAGTTCAATGGTATGCCCGTGTTTTGAAATATAACGCAATAAGCATTTTAAGTGATCTGCATTCACTAAGTTTAATTGAACTGCTGTCACACCATCATTTAAAGAATGAACTTGTATTTTTTTTACAGCTGAATCATGTATAACCTGATAAAGATGTAATGGAAAATGTGCATTTTTATCTAGAATTACAAAATCACGCTCAATCAGTTGTAGGTCATGACCAGCCACTACAACACAGCCCTGCTTTTTTTGAAATTTTTGGAATATTTTTTTTAGCATTTTAGTCTCTCAAAATTTTTCTTGATAAGGGCGTAAATCCAACTCATGTGTCCAGAGTTGTGGAGTTTGTTGGTAAAGCATCCAATAGTTTTCTGCTATTGCATCAATATTGAGTCCACCAGTTCCACGGGTAAGACGGGCTAACCGCCCTAGGCCAAATAATGCTTTATTCACTCTATCGCCATCAACCATACCATCAATAATCACATGAGCAATGTGTATGCCTTGTGACTTATAGATTTGAGCTAGATTTAATGCATAGGTTCTTAAAGCAGATTTCCCCATTGTAAAAGCTGCGAAAAAAGGTTTGCCGCGTAGAGATGCACTCGCTCCAGTAAAAATAAGCGTACCGTGATTTTGATCTTTAAAGATTTTTAGACAACTTTGAGAAACCAAATAGGCCGATAAAAAAGTGGATTGCCACATTTGAGTAAAAAATGACAATGGGCTGCGTAAAAAGATGGAAGGAATATTCCCCCCCACATTATGAATGACAGCAGTAATACGCTCATTTTGACTTGTAATGGTGTCAAACAGGGCTTGTACTTGGTGTATATCTTCTGCATCTAAACGAAACGCTACAGCTTCCCCTGCATTTGCATGGATTTGGGCAGCCACTGCTTCAATTTTCTGGAAAGTACGTCCAGCAACATAGACTTTTAAGCCTTCTTTGGCGAAAAGACGACACACCGCTGCACCAATACCTTGTGATGCCCCGACGCCAATAACAACCGCACAATCTTGTTTTTTATCTAATGTTGCTGATGTCATAGACATTTCACCCTGTTTGTTTTTTATACCATAATGCAATAAACGGACGATTCAAAATTTCTTTACTAAATTTTTTACTGGTACGAATCACTTCACCGAGTTGAGCAACCACCGCAATATCTGCAATGGTTTGGCTGTTTCCAACTAACCATTCACTTTGTGATAAAACCTGCTCAATACGGTCGAGGTGTCGTATAAATTCTTCTTCAACATTTTCAGCTTTCATACGTCCTAAGCCTTGAAAGAATAGCTGCGTTTTTAACTCGGCTAAAATAAAACCTTTTACCATGGGCTTTTCATAGGCCGGACGACCAATGCTACTAATCCGAATCGCTTCTTCTAAAGCTTCTGAGTCATTTACGCGTAAATAGACTTCATAAAAATAAAGAGATTCATCTGCCCAATCTTCCCAAAGTTCAGCAAGCGCTTTTTGATTTAGATCTTCAGGGTAAAGCCGAGGTGTGTCTGGAAAGGCTTCATCAAGATAGCGCGCGATTCGAGTGCTGTCTTGAATCCTCTGACCGTTATGGTCAATGACAGGTACTTTGCCCACCTTACTTAGTAGAGGAACTTTCGCTCCAAGAATGCCGTTATAGTTAACTGTGTCAAATGGAATTCCTTTAAATTTCAAAACCCTTGAAATTTTTTGACAGAATGGGGAAATTTCCCATTGATGCAAAATAATATTCGACATTTATTCACCTTTATTTTTAATTGCCTTTTATCTAGTTCTTTTTTAGAACTAATCAATAAATATACAGAATACTTTTTTAAGTCAAACTGTTTTTGATGACGAACAAGTTCCGAAAGCTAAGAATTATTTGATTTTTATTATTTATATCTTAACAATTTTTAAGCAATATACTTTGAATTATAGGGAGCTCTGCTATAAAAAGAACTCCTCATATAAATTTGAAAGATTAATAAGTCACCGTAACGACAACACTATCAGAATAGACACCAGGTCTACTTGCGATGGCAGTGCCTTGCGGAATCTTTCCATACACAGTAGTCGTTTGAGCACTTCCTGTACCTGTTTTTGAGACTCCCCCTGTTCCCCCAACATTGGTTACGCCTCCCGTGGCATCCCATACCGTACTATAGTTAGAATCTTTATATAGCTGATAGGGAATAAATTCATTATTACTATTGATCATACGCCTAAAGCTTCCAGCTATACGGTTATTGCCATCGCCTAAATAAATGCTATATGGCGTTCCAAAATTACAGGTTGTATTCACGGCTCCTTGCGCTGTGTAATCACGCTTAGTCATGCCAATATCATTAATATTGCCGAAATCTACAGTTGAGGTTGAGTTTAATTGGCACAGGCTTGGGACCACAAAGTTTGCTGTTAGCAATGTATCGCCTGAATCCCAGCCACCAAGTAAATCACCACATGACAAACCCAAAAGATCCATATCCCAATACAACCGAACCGAAGCTGTATATGTTCCTTGAGGGTATGCAATAAGAGACCCCGTTCGAGCTGGTACTTTTATATTTACCGAGTAGCTCACAATATTATTTGATGCGACTGTTGCTACTGGACCATACCACACATTGGAGGTTTGGTTTGTGGTAGAAGACCCAGCTCCGCCTACAGTTGCAGTAACTGTATAGGGTAATGAAACACTGTTAATTGCATTTGTGGTTCCCGTAAATACGGTTTTCATACACATGAAATTAGAAATCTGGGGAAGTCCTAAATTCGTACAAGTAATTGTTCCTGAAAGATTTACGGTTGCATCACTATTAATATTTGCTGCTGTGTAGGTAAACGTATTATTCGTGGTCCCACTTACCGTACAAGCTGCATGCGCCGGACTAAAAAATGCATAAACGAGATAAAATAAGCAAATGCCTACAAAGTATTTTAAAGACAATGGAAAAAACTTATAGCTCTCTATTTGAGCCTTATTCATAATATTTAATGACATACATAAGGTCCCAATTTTTTAGTTGAGTACTGATTACTGTTATAAGTGAAGTCAACTTGGCAGGAGCCATGATCTAGAAGATCGACTTCAAGTTTGTTTTGTTTTAACAGGTTTGGAATAAATACTTCACCATCATAACCAACCACTCCTTCTTGCTGACCATTAATTCGAACGGCATAACCCGGCATTAACGACGAATTTTTTTGATCAACCAGTTTCACTAATCCAGAAATAACCTGATGAGCACCAAAGTCAACCAAAGTTCCTTGACGATAACCCACGACTGTTTTTTGATCTGTAGATTTAACATTCCAATTCAGAGGAAGATACGATGGATCTAAATAAATATGGTTCACTTGATATGGCATGAGACTAGGAATCAAAAATCTTCCAGACTTGTCAGTTTCTCCCAAATTGACCCCGCCATTTATAATTTGGCTTTGTGGCCCGGCATTAGTTACAACCGCATAGCCCTCTCCAATTTCATTGGCCGCAAAGATACGTCCCGCCGCCGCAACCAATGATCCTGTCGCCGAAAGTGCAACCTGATCGTTGTCGCCAAATCGGTTATAACGTCCCGTCAGGTAAGCTGCTCGTGCTCGGTAAGATGCATAGACCGATGCATTGTTTTCTTTTGCATCCTGATCTCGCTCAACATAGCCACCCCAGCCAAATGAACCAATTTGGGGTTCTGACAAACCGAATATTTCTTGGCGGTACCGTAGGCTACCGCTGTCACTAGATACACTCGTGATCGCATTCACTCTACTGGACGGGGTATATCGCAGCGCAAAATAAATGCCATAGTCCTTATGGTTTTCATAATCTTTATAAGCTGACGCATAAAAGCCCCAGTTCTTGTCCAGACTTCCACTTAAATTGCTAGACAGTAACTTGTAAGAGTTGTCACTATATTTAATCTGGTTATAACCCAGATAAACCCCATAGCCTGCATAAAAGTTATAGTTAATCCCTGCCCTGAAAATCTCATCTGCCAATGCGCTGTAGTTCAGGTAGTTCTGTGACTCGGCATTGATCTGGTTATCTTTTAAATATCTCACTTGAGATACACGGGCAAGGTCAAAATAGTTATCAAATACTTTGCGGTAACTGGTGTTAAATGAAATATTTTTACTGATGCGTCCTTCTAAACCCAGCAAGGCAGAATAGCCGTTTTCATCTTTATATTGGCTCGCTGCAATGTCAGCATTGATCACGCCAATACCCAAAACATTCTTGGCAAATCCTGTGCCGAGATTCGACAGACCATCTGTTGAAGCCTCTGCACCGCCACTTAAGGTCAGTGAATTGTTGTAGCCATATCGGATCGCACCTGAGGCAAAAGTGACATCATCATAATCATTTGAATAAAGCCCATAGTTGTAGCGTGGCATACCCACATCTACTGAAAACTCATTTATGCCTTTTGCCAGAATCTTCGATGAAAAATAGTACGGCTTTTTGGTAATGCTCTGCTGTCCCGTTGCATCGGTAGTCACCAGTGTGACTTCATTTCCCGAAATAAACGGGAGCTGTTTAATATCAAATGGACCTGATGGCACTAACCCCGAATAAATCTTTTGCTGATTGACATATAAATCTAGCGTTGAAGGCAGTGCTGCCGAGCCTGAGAATTGCGGGAGTGCCGAAGTGACAATATCACCGCGTTGACTATAAGCACTCGACCACTGAAAACCGGCAAGACGGACACTACTGCCCCAGTCTGGGCTATTAGAAATAAAATCCCCTAGGGTATATATCCTGATCTTTTCAGGGTCGACATATTGCCACTTACTTTCCAGTCGTACCCACTTTTCATGGCTATAACTATTTTCATTACTACCGTTATATAAAACGCCTGAAGAAAAGTTACCGATTGC
>NZ_JAKTIG010000062.1:0-15474 GCF_027855145.1 Acinetobacter sp. AOR18_HL | reverse complement strand
TTGATTAATCGAAATAATTTTCATTGATTGATTGGTTTAAATTACTCGAAGTTTATTTGAGCGAAATTTAAGTCAGTAATTGATGAGCCAGAATTGGTACCTTGTCTTTAAATAAGGTACAAAATGATTTTAACTGAAGAGTTTGATCATGGCTCAGATTGAACGCTGGCGGCAGGCTTAACACATGCAAGTCGAGCGGAGAGAGGTAGCTTGCTACTGATCTTAGCGGCGGACGGGTGAGTAATGCTTAGGAATCTGCCTATTAGTGGGGGACAACATTTCGAAAGGAATGCTAATACCGCATACGTCCTACGGGAGAAAGCAGGGGATCTTCGGACCTTGCGCTAATAGATGAGCCTAAGTCGGATTAGCTAGTTGGTGGGGTAAAGGCCTACCAAGGCGACGATCTGTAGCGGGTCTGAGAGGATGATCCGCCACACTGGGACTGAGACACGGCCCAGACTCCTACGGGAGGCAGCAGTGGGGAATATTGGACAATGGGCGCAAGCCTGATCCAGCCATGCCGCGTGTGTGAAGAAGGCCTTATGGTTGTAAAGCACTTTAAGCGAGGAGGAGGCTACTTTAGTTAATACCTAGAGATAGTGGACGTTACTCGCAGAATAAGCACCGGCTAACTCTGTGCCAGCAGCCGCGGTAATACAGAGGGTGCAAGCGTTAATCGGATTTACTGGGCGTAAAGCGCGCGTAGGCGGCTAATTAAGTCAAATGTGAAATCCCCGAGCTTAACTTGGGAATTGCATTCGATACTGGTTAGCTAGAGTGTGGGAGAGGATGGTAGAATTCCAGGTGTAGCGGTGAAATGCGTAGAGATCTGGAGGAATACCGATGGCGAAGGCAGCCATCTGGCCTAACACTGACGCTGAGGTGCGAAAGCATGGGGAGCAAACAGGATTAGATACCCTGGTAGTCCATGCCGTAAACGATGTCTACTAGCCGTTGGGGCCTTTGAGGCTTTAGTGGCGCAGCTAACGCGATAAGTAGACCGCCTGGGGAGTACGGTCGCAAGACTAAAACTCAAATGAATTGACGGGGGCCCGCACAAGCGGTGGAGCATGTGGTTTAATTCGATGCAACGCGAAGAACCTTACCTGGCCTTGACATAGTAAGAACTTTCCAGAGATGGATTGGTGCCTTCGGGAACTTACATACAGGTGCTGCATGGCTGTCGTCAGCTCGTGTCGTGAGATGTTGGGTTAAGTCCCGCAACGAGCGCAACCCTTTTCCTTATTTGCCAGCGAGTAATGTCGGGAACTTTAAGGATACTGCCAGTGACAAACTGGAGGAAGGCGGGGACGACGTCAAGTCATCATGGCCCTTACGGCCAGGGCTACACACGTGCTACAATGGTCGGTACAAAGGGTTGCTACCTAGCGATAGGATGCTAATCTCAAAAAGCCGATCGTAGTCCGGATTGGAGTCTGCAACTCGACTCCATGAAGTCGGAATCGCTAGTAATCGCGGATCAGAATGCCGCGGTGAATACGTTCCCGGGCCTTGTACACACCGCCCGTCACACCATGGGAGTTTGTTGCACCAGAAGTAGCTAGCCTAACTGCAAAGAGGGCGGTTACCACGGTGTGGCCGATGACTGGGGTGAAGTCGTAACAAGGTAGCCGTAGGGGAACCTGCGGCTGGATCACCTCCTTAACGAAAGATTGACGATTGGTAAGAATCCACAACAAGTTGTTCTTCATAGATGTATCTGAGGGTCTGTAGCTCAGTTGGTTAGAGCACACGCTTGATAAGCGTGGGGTCACAAGTTCAAGTCTTGTCAGACCCACCATGACTTTGACTGGTTGAAGTTATAGATAAAAGATACATGACTGATGATGTAAGCTGGGGACTTAGCTTAGTTGGTAGAGCGCCTGCTTTGCACGCAGGAGGTCAGGAGTTCGACTCTCCTAGTCTCCACCAGAACTTAAGAGAAGTTCGGATTACAGAAATTAGTAAATAGAGATTTCGGTCTTGGTTTATTAACTTCTGTGATTTAAGTATCACGGTATTAAGCATGACCTGACGAAGGCGTGTTTATTCATTAACAGATTGGCAAAATTGAGTCTGAAATAAATTGTTCACTCAAGAGTTTAGATTAAGCAATTAATCTAGATGAATTGAGAACTAGCAAATTAACTGAATCAAGCGTTTTGGTATATGAATTTAGATTGAAGCTGTACAGTGTTTAAGTACACAGACAACAGATAGTAGCGATGAAGAATCGCACGGACAACACTCACTTGTAGGTGTTGACGACTGTTTGGGGTTGTATAGTCAAGTAATTAAGTGCATGTGGTGGATGCCTTGGCAGTCAGAGGCGATGAAAGACGTGATAGCCTGCGAAAAGCTCCGGGGAGGCGGCAAATATCCTTTGATCCGGAGATTTCTGAATGGGGGAACCCACCTACTTTAAGGTAGGTATTGCAACATGAATACATAGTGTTGCAAGGCGAACGAGGGGAAGTGAAACATCTCAGTACCCTTAGGAAAAGAAATCAATTGAGATTCCCTCAGTAGCGGCGAGCGAACGGGGATCAGCCCATTAAGTTATGTGTGTTTTAGTGGAACGCTCTGGGAAGTGCGAACGTAGAGGGTGATATTCCCGTACACGAAAGGGCACACATAATGATGACGAGTAGGGCGAGGCACGTGAAACCTTGTCTGAATATGGGGGGACCATCCTCCAAGGCTAAATACTCCTGACTGACCGATAGTGAACCAGTACCGTGAGGGAAAGGCGAAAAGAACCCCTGTGAGGGGAGTGAAATAGATCCTGAAACCGCATGCATACAAGCAGTGGGAGCACCTTCGTGGTGTGACTGCGTACCTTTTGTATAATGGGTCAGCGACTTATATTCAGTAGCGAGGTTAACCGTATAGGGGAGCCGTAGAGAAATCGAGTCTTAATAGGGCGTTTAGTTGCTGGGTATAGACCCGAAACCAGGCGATCTATCCATGAGCAGGTTGAAGGTTGGGTAACACTAACTGGAGGACCGAACCCACTGTCGTTGAAAAGCCAGGGGATGACTTGTGGATAGGGGTGAAAGGCTAATCAAGCCTGGTGATAGCTGGTTCTCCCCGAAAGCTATTTAGGTAGCGCCTCGGACGAATACCATAGGGGGTAGAGCACTGTTTCGGCTAGGGGGTCATCCCGACTTACCAAACCGATGCAAACTCCGAATACCTATGAGTACTATCCGGGAGACAGACTGCGGGTGCTAACGTCCGTAGTCAAGAGGAAAACAATCCAGACCGCCAGCTAAGGCCCCAAAATCATAGTTAAGTGGGAAACGATGTGGGAAGGCATAGACAGCTAGGAGGTTGGCTTAGAAGCAGCCACCCTTTAAAGAAAGCGTAATAGCTCACTAGTCGAGTCGGCCTGCGCGGAAGATGTAACGGGGCTAAAACTATGTGCCGAAGCTGCGGATTTGACATTAGTCAAGTGGTAGGGGAGCGTTCTGTAAGCCGATGAAGGTGTATTGAGAAGTATGCTGGAGGTATCAGAAGTGCGAATGCTGACGTGAGTAACGACAAAACGGGTGAAAAACCCGTTCGCCGAAAGACCAAGGGTTCCAGTCCAACGTTAATCGGGGCTGGGTGAGTCGACCCCTAAGGCGAGGCCGAAAGGCGTAGTCGATGGGAAATTGGTTAATATTCCAATACTTCTGTGTAATGCGATGAGAGGACGGAGAAGGTTAAGTCAGCCTGGCGTTGGTTGTCCAGGTGGAAGGATGTAGGTATGTATCTTAGGCAAATCCGGGGTACTCTATACTGAGATCCGATAGCAAGCTGTACTTGTACAGTGAAGTGGCTGATACCATGCTTCCAGGAAAAGTCTCTAAGCTTCAGTTACACAGGAATCGTACCCGAAACCGACACAGGTGGTCAGGTCGAGTAGACCAAGGCGCTTGAGAGAACTCTGCTGAAGGAACTAGGCAAAATGGTACCGTAACTTCGGGAGAAGGTACGCTGTTGTTGGTGATGGAACTTGCTTCCTGAGCTGACGACAGCCGCAGAAACCAGGCCGCTGCAACTGTTTATTAAAAACATAGCACTCTGCAAACACGAAAGTGGACGTATAGGGTGTGATGCCTGCCCGGTGCTGGAAGGTTAATTGATGGGGTTAGCGTAAGCGAAGCTCTTGATCGAAGCCCCAGTAAACGGCGGCCGTAACTATAACGGTCCTAAGGTAGCGAAATTCCTTGTCGGGTAAGTTCCGACCTGCACGAATGGCATAATGATGGCGGCGCTGTCTCCAGCAGAGGCTCAGTGAAATCGAAATCGCTGTGAAGATGCAGTGTACCCGCGGCTAGACGGAAAGACCCCGTGAACCTTTACTGCAGCTTGACACTGAACTTTGACCTTACTTGTGTAGGATAGGTGGGAGGCTTTGAAGTTGGAACGCTAGTTCCAATGGAGCCGTCCTTGAAATACCACCCTGGTAATGTTGAGGTTCTAACTCTGTCCCGTTATCCGGGACGAGGACCGTGTCTGGTGGGTAGTTTGACTGGGGCGGTCTCCTCCTAAAGAGTAACGGAGGAGTACGAAGGTGCGCTCAGCGTGGTCGGAAATCACGCGTAGAGTATAAAGGCAAAAGCGCGCTTAACTGCGAGACCCACAAGTCGAGCAGGTACGAAAGTAGGTCTTAGTGATCCGGTGGTTCTGTATGGAAGGGCCATCGCTCAACGGATAAAAGGTACTCTGGGGATAACAGGCTGATACCGCCCAAGAGTTCATATCGACGGCGGTGTTTGGCACCTCGATGTCGGCTCATCTCATCCTGGGGCTGAAGCAGGTCCCAAGGGTATGGCTGTTCGCCATTTAAAGAGGTACGCGAGCTGGGTTTAGAACGTCGTGAGACAGTTCGGTCCCTATCTACCGTGGGCGCTGGAAATTTGAGAGGATCTGCTCCTAGTACGAGAGGACCAGAGTGGACGAACCTCTGGTGTACCGGTTGTGACGCCAGTCGCATCGCCGGGTAGCTATGTTCGGAAGGGATAACCGCTGAAAGCATCTAAGCGGGAAGCCTACCTCAAGATAAGATTTCCCTAGGAATTTATTCCTCTAAAGAGCCGTTCGAGACTAGGACGTTGATAGGTTGGATGTGGAAGCATAGTGATATGTGAAGCTGACCAATACTAATTGCTCGTGAGGCTTGACTATACAACACCCAAGCAGTTGTATATGAAGCATCAATCGATTCATAAACATGCAAAGCAACTTGATTTAGTTATACTACTAGCTAAAATGAACAACGAAAAATCAGACCAATCAGCCCATCTGTAAAGATTTGGAAAACGCAACGTATCACACAGTGAATAAAACGAAGCAAGTATCCATACCAGTTGTGCTGGCGACCATAGCAAGAGTGAACCACCTGATCCCTTCCCGAACTCAGAAGTGAAACCTCTTAGCGCTGATGGTAGTGTGGGGTTACCCATGTGAGAGTAAGTCATCGCCAGCTCATTATTCTAAACACCCCCGTTCCAATGAATGGGGGTGTTTTTTATTGGGGCAGAAAAAATATATGTGTGGGAAATAAACATAAAATTAAACTATGACTTGAGTTTTTAAATTTAATAGAAAAACTATACAATCGAAGGGTAATCAATTAAACAAAATTAAAAGAGAACTACCTCCTCCTAATTAACTTTTTATAACAAGATTTCGCGTCTGACTTTATTTGAGAACTATGTTTGATAGAATTAATTTAATAAGATTATTTTTATAATTGGAAAAATCTCTTTTTTCTTCTGCAAATTTCAGTTGGATATGTATGACAAATGGAGACTATATGTTATAAATATTGAATAGGCATGATTTTTGCTTGTTTTATGGAAAATGAAATATATGAAATTATCTGTTGGATTGAAAGTAGCGAATTCTCTATCGTTAACACCTCAATTGCAGCAGGCGATTCGTTTGTTACAACTCTCTAGTTTAGAGCTTGAACAGGAAATTCAGATTCAACTAGATAGTAATCCTTTACTTGAAAAAATAGAAGAAGAATCACTAACGGAGAGTCTGGCTGCATTAGAAAATAAAGAATCGGATGACTTAA
This sequence comes from Acinetobacter sp. AOR18_HL, assembly GCF_027855145.1. Classification (NCBI taxonomy): domain Bacteria; kingdom Pseudomonadati; phylum Pseudomonadota; class Gammaproteobacteria; order Moraxellales; family Moraxellaceae; genus Acinetobacter; species Acinetobacter sp. AOR18_HL. The sequence goes on along the minus strand of NZ_JAKTIG010000062.1, from coordinate 9,398 downwards.
CGACTGAGCTAAATGCAGATCATTTACCTGATGATTTACCTGTTGATACAGAGTGGGATGATGTTTATACCCATCAATCAACAGCTTTGGCTACTCCAGAATTTGAAGAGCGAGAAGATAATCGCCAAGTTCAATTGTCGCTAAAGGAACATATTCTAGAACAAGTTAACCTTTTGCATTTTTCTAAAATAGATCAATTAATTGCTTATTGTATTGTTGATGCATTAGATGATAAGGGATTTTTAGATGCTGAAATTGAAGAAATAATTTTAGCGGCACAACAATTATTGAATGAAATGGATATTGAGGAAGAGATCGAAGAAGATGAGGTTTTAGTTGTTTTAAAACACATTCAACGACTTGATCCTTTAGGGATTGGTTCACGTAATTTAGCGGAATGTTTAAAGGTACAGCTCGAATTTCTACCGAAAGATGTTGAATATCTAAACGAAGCAAAAAATCTATTGCAGTATTATGAGCTTTTGATAGCCAATGATCTTAATAAATTGCTCAAACAAACTGGTTTAACGAAAGACCAATTAAAATTTGCAATCAATCTTTTAAAAACGTTAAAACCTTATCCTGGTATGGATTTTGATAAGCAAGAATCTGATTATCAAATTCCCGATGTAGTGGTTTCAAAAAAAGATTTACATTGGCAGGTTCAGCTAAACCCAGATGTACTTCCTAAATTAAGAATTAATTCTTTTTACTCTAGTATGATTCGTAGAGCAGATCAGAGTGAGGATAATTTATATTTACGTAACCAAATGCTTGAGGCGAAAAACTTTATCAAAAGTATTGATGAAAGGCATAAAACGTTATTAAAAGTAGCTTCTTGTATCGTAGAGCATCAAAAAGCTTTTTTGGAAATAGGCCCGGAAGCGATGAAGCCGCTAGTTCTTCGAGACGTGGCAGAAGAAGTCGAATTGCATGAATCTACAGTTTCTCGTGTAACTACAAATAAATATATGCTTACGCCTCGTGGTCTATTTGAGTTGAAATATTTTTTCTCTAGCCATGTAGGAACAACAGCAGGGGGAGAGGCATCTTCCACCGCAATTCGGGCAATGATTAAGAAACTAGTCGCCAACGAAAATCCACGTAAGCCTTTGTCAGATAATGTAATTGCTACATTGTTAAAGGATGAGGGAATTGAAGTGGCTCGAAGAACGGTTGCAAAATATCGAGAATCGTTACATATTCCTTCGTCGTCTGAAAGAAAAGTCTTGATCTGAATTTTGAAGTATGGCTATTCTAGAGATTCATTATGACGAAATAATGAAATTTCATTTTCACCAAGAGAGTAACTAAAATGGTTTAATTGTTCTAAGTTTTCTTTTTGATAGCATTAAATCGTTTTAGTTCTTCTTTAGATAACCTAAAAAAGGTGAGGGATAGAATTATGCAAATAACGATTCGTGGACATCATTTAGCAATTACACCAGCTATAGAAGAAAATATTAAATCAAAATTTAATCAGTTAACAAAACACTTAGATCAGGTGAATAGTATGCAGATTAAATTAACAAAAGATCATCAAATTGATAAGCGCTCTCATAAAGGTAGTTCGAACCATGTTGCAGAGGCTATTGTAAGATTGCCGGGAATTGAGTTGTTTGCTCAGGCAACTGCTGATGATATGTATACTTCAATTAAAAAACTAACTGAAAAATTAAAAAAACAATTATTAAAATATCGGAAAATGCAGTGCACTTATTCGCAAGTTGCTGTTTCTATTTAATAAGTTTTATATAATTGAAAGAGGCTTGAAACATAGCCTCTTTTTTATTGATAAAATATAAACACGTACTGAATTCTTTGAAAAAGTTATAGTAAAATACTTCGTTTTACACCTTAGGTTGTGTCAGAGGTCTTTGCAATGAATAGTGAACAGCTCACTCAAATTTTAAAAGAAGCTTTCCCTGAAGCGGAAGTAGCGGTGAGCGGACAGGCCGGAAAATTTGACCTCCGTATTGTGGATGATCAATTTGACGGTAAGCGTACTGTTGCTCGCCAACAATTAGTTTATGCACCATTATATACTTATATTGCAAGTGGCGAAGTTCACGCGGTAACAATTCGTGCAATGACCAAAGATGAATGGCGTAAAGCAAGCCTTTTCGGAGCTTAAATATTAATGGATAAATTTTTAATTACGGGTGGTGTTAAGCTCGACGGGGAAGTGCGCATTTCTGGTGCTAAAAATGCAGCTTTACCATTACTTGCTGCAACTATTCTTGCAGACTCTCCAATTACGATCACTAATGTTCCAAATCTTAAAGACGTAAATACTTTGGTCAAGTTGATTGGTGGTTTAGGGGTTACAATCGGCTATGAAAATGACACAGTAAAAGCTGATACCTCTACTTTAGATAATCAGTTTGCTCCTTATGAGCTAGTAAAAACAATGCGTGCCTCAATTTTGGTTTTAGGACCATTATTAGCGCGTTACGGTAATGCGAAAGTTTCTTTACCAGGTGGTTGTGCAATTGGATCACGTCCAGTTGATCAACATTTAAAAGCTTTAGAAGCTTTAGGTGCACATATTGAAGTTGAAAATGGTTATGTCCATGCTTCAGTTGAAGGTCGTTTAAAAGGTGGCGAAGTTGTTTTTGATATGGTTACCGTTGGCGGTACTGAAAACATCTTGATGGCTGCTGCACTAGCTGATGGTGTTACGACTATTCGTAATGCAGCTCGTGAGCCTGAGATCACTGACCTTGCTCAAATGCTCATTAAAATGGGCGCTAAGATTGAAGGACTTGATACTGATACTCTTGTTGTAACTGGAGTAGAAAGTTTGCATGGCTGTGAATATGCTGTGGTAGCTGATCGTATCGAAACGGGATCTTATTTGGCTGCTGCGGCAATTACGGGCGGTCGTGTCAAAACTACACATACCGACCCTGCATTACTTGAATCTGTTTTGGATAAGTTTGAAGAAATGGGTGCCGAAGTCACTCGTGGTGATGACTGGATCGAACTTGATATGTTAGGCAAACGCCCTAAAGCTGTAAGTTTTAGAACTTTGCCACATCCAGAGTTTCCAACAGATATGCAAGCTCAGCTTATGGCTGTAAATGCTATTGGTCGTGGATTTGCAACTATCTCTGAAACGATTTTTGAAAATCGTTTTATGCATGTTCCTGAATTGTCACGCATGGGTGCTAATATTCAGGTTGAAGGTCATGATGCTGTCGTGACTGGAGTAGAAACTTTACAGGCTGCACCTGTAATGGCAACAGATTTGCGTGCTTCGTTCTCTCTAGTTTTGGCAGCTTTAGTGGCAGAAGGAGATACCTTAATTGACCGTATCTACCATATTGACCGTGGTTATGAGCATGTCGAAGAGAAACTTCAAGGTTTAGGTGCCAAAATTAAGCGAGTAAGTTAATGAATGATGTAAGAAACGATGATCCTAATTTTGATGTGATGGGCAATTTTGATCATGGTTTGACCTTGGCACTCAGTAAAGGACGTATCTTAAAAGAGACGTTACCTTTACTAGCTACAGCGGGTATTAATTTGCTCGAAGATCCGGAAAAGTCCCGCAAACTGATTTTTCCTACTACGCATAAGCAAGTACGTATTTTGATTTTACGTGCATCTGATGTGCCTACCTATGTAGAAAATGGCGCAGCAGATTTAGGTGTAGCAGGCAAAGATGTGTTGATGGAACATGGCGCTCAGCATGTATATGAGCTACTTGACCTGAAAATCGCTAAGTGTAAATTAATGACTGCTGGTAAAGTGGGAATGGAACGTCCAAAAGGCCGTTTAAAAATTGCCACGAAATACGTCAATCTTACACGTCAGTATTATGCAAGCTTAGGTGAGCAAGTCGATGTGATCAAACTCTATGGTTCTATGGAGTTAGCGCCTTTGGTGGGTTTGGGTGATTACATTGTCGATGTGGTCGACACTGGTAATACGCTAAGAGCGAATGGTCTTGAGCCATTAGAGGAAATTTGCAAAGTTTCTTCACGTTTAATTGTAAATAAAGCTAGTTTTAAACGTAAGCAAACTCTATTAAATCCAATCATTTCACAGCTTGAGCAAGCTGTTCAATCACGTTAAAAGCAATTTCCCATCATGCTTTTGTGATAGTTGCTTCAGATGATGCCCACAAGCGCTTAGAAAAAGAGTAAACTTGGTTTTTCTTTTTCGCCTTGTGGGTAAATTGATGCGACGTTTATCGACTCAAGATCAGAACTTCAAACAGGTTTTTGCTGAGCTTTTAGCATTTGAAACTGTAAATGATCTTAATTTAGTGCAAACAGTAGATCAAATTATTGCTGATGTTCGTCAGCATGGTGATGATCATGTTTTGAAGCTTACTCAACAGTTCGATAGACATCCTGCGCATCAATTTTCAGATTTAGAATTATCTCAACAACAACTTAAAACTGCTTTTGATAATTTAAGCCCAGAAATTCGTGATGCTCTAGAGTTAGCAGCAAAGCGTATTCGTTCATTTCATGAAGCTCAGAAACAAGAGAGCTGGACTTATATAGATGATTTGGGTAATACATTAGGACAAAAAGTCACACCTCTAGACCGTGTGGGTATTTATGTACCAGGTGGTTTAGCCTCTTATCCGTCTTCAGTTTTAATGAATGCAGTGCCAGCCCATGTTGCTGGTGTACCTGAAATTATTATGGTTGTTCCTGCACCAAACGGTGAATTAAATCCATTGGTTCTAGCTGCGGCTTACCTTGCAGGAGTGAGTCGAGTATTCACTATTGGGGGAGCTCAAGCTGTAGCAGCTCTTGCTTATGGTACTCAGACTATTCCACCTGTAGATAAAATTACTGGCCCTGGAAATCGTTTTGTGGCGGCTGCCAAACGCGCTGTATTTGGTCAGGTTGGTATTGATATGATTGCTGGACCTTCTGAAATTTTAGTATATGCAGAAGGTGAAAATAATGCAGATTGGTTAGCTATGGATGTTTTATCTCAGGCTGAACATGACACAGTTGCTCAAGCTATTTTCATTACTCCTGATGAAGCTTTGCTTAATGCGGTAGAGTTGGCAATTGAAAAGCATTTAAATGAATTGCCAAAGGCAGACATTGCGAGAACTTCGATTGAAAACCGTGGTGCTTTGGTATTAGTAAAGGACCGTGCAGAAGCAATTGATTTGATTAATCAAGTTGCACCAGAACATTTGGAACTTTGCTTAGATGATGCCGAGGCTATGAGTGAAGATATTCGCCATGCTGGAGCAATTTTCATGGGGCGCTATACACCTGAAGCAATTGGTGACTATTGTGCAGGCCCAAACCATGTATTACCGACCTCTGGAACTGCTCGTTTTTCTTCTCCATTAGGTGTTTATGATTTCCAAAAACGTTCGAGCTTAATTATGTGTTCGAAAGATGGAGTCAAATCGTTAGCTAAGACAGCAGATATATTGGCTGTTCAAGAGAACTTAGATGCCCATGCACGCTCAGCTCGCTATCGTTATCAATAAGCTTATAAACCTTGTAGTTTTTTAATTATTACTCAGGGCTGGTTTTCAGCCCTTTTTTGAGATAAGACCATGACTTTATCTACAGCACAAATGCGCTTTTGGAGTCCAGAAGTTCGTGAGTTAGAGCCGTATGTTCCTGGTGAACAGCCTAAAATTCAGAATTTATTGAAGCTCAATACAAATGAAAATCCATATCCGCCATCACCAAAAGTAGTTGAAGCAGTTCAAGCTGTTTTAACTCATCAGGCTGATGCATTGCGTTTATATCCAGACCCAGATGCTACGGCATTAAAACATGCGATTGCTAAGCAACAAGATATTGAAGTTTCGCAAGTTTTTGTTGGTAATGGCTCAGATGAAGTACTTGCTCATATTTTTAAAGCATTTTTTCTTCAAGATGAACCAATTCTTTATCCAGATATCACTTATAGCTTTTATCCAGTTTATAGTCAGTTTTTTGGTACAAAGACTAAAGAAATCCCACTCAATGATAATTTTGAGATAGAAGTTAAAGATTATGTGCAACCAAATGGTGGGGTTATTATTACAAACCCTAATGCTCCAACAAGTATTGCACTAGGCTTAGCAGAAATCGAACAAATTTTAAAAGCTAATCCAGATCGAGTGGTTGTCATTGATGAGGCTTATGTTGATTTTGGTGCAGAATCAGCGGTGAGTTTAGTAAATCGCTATGAGAATCTGGTTGTGTGCCAAACAACTTCAAAATCTCGCTCTCTTGCGGGTTTACGCGTTGGCTTCGCGATTGCTCAGTCTCATTTAATTGCTGCACTTGAAGCTGTCAAAAATAGCTTTAACTCATATCCTATTGATCGTTTTGCAATTGCAGCAGCGGTAGCCTCTTTTGAAGATCAAACTTATTTTGAAGAACAATGTCAAAAAGTTATTTCTAGTCGTGAAAAGTTAGTAGATGAATTAACTGCTTTGGGCTTTAAAGTTTTACCTTCTAAAGCAAACTTTATTTTTGCTTCACATCCATCGCATGATGCAGGTCAGCTTGCACAGCAATTACGTGAGCAGGGCATTATTGTGCGCTATTTCAATAAGCCTCGTATTAATCAATTCTTGCGAATTACTGTAGGAACTGATGAGCAAAATGAGCGTTTAGTACATACATTAAAAGAAGATATTCTCTAAATTTTACTCTGCTGTGCTGTTCATTAAGTTCAGCATAGCAGAGACTTTATCAAGACTTTCTTGATATTCTGCTTCTGCATTTGATGCAATCGTAATACCACCACCTGCCCATAAAGAGAGCTGATTCTGATATTGTTGAAAACTACGGATGAGAATATTCCAGCGACCAGTTCCATCAAAATTGAAGTAACCCAATGTCCCGCAATATGCACCTCTTGAAGCTTCCTCTAGCTCTTCAATGATCTGCATTGCCCGAATTTTGGGAGCTCCTGTGATTGAACCTCCTGGTAAGGCAGAGAGCAGCATTTGCATAGGATTAATATCATCTTTAAGAGTCGCAACGATCTCGCTTACCATGTGATGTACTTGATTAAAACTTTCAATCTCGAATAATTTTGTTGTTTTTACAGATCCTGTATTGGCATAAATGCTCAAATCATTACGTAATAAATCGACAATCATCACGTTTTCTGCTTGGTCTTTTTGAGAGTTTTTTAAGGTTTGTTTAGAAATAAAATCTTTTTCTGCATTTTCATAGCGAGGCATTGTGCCTTTAATAGGTCTAGTTTTAATTTGTTTATTTTGATTGAACTCGATGAAAAGCTCGGGAGAGCAACTTAATAATTCAAAATCATCTAATTTTAAATAACCTGCATATGGAGCATTTGTAAGTTGCCATAAATCTTTAGCTTTATTTAATAAGGATCCTGAAAATTTAGCTTTAAACTCTTGGGTTAAATTAATTTGATAGCAATCTCCAGCCTTAATATATTCTTGTATTTTATAGAAAGCATCGAAATATTGTTTTTTAGACCATCTTGGTTGAATAGTGGTTTTTAATTCAAATGTATTTTTAGAGTTATTGGAACCAAAATTCTCTATTTTATTTTCAATATATGAGAATAGATCAATTGCATTTTCTTCATCACTAAAAAAATACCAATCATTATCTATATATTTTAAAAAAGATCGATATTGACCTAGGAATAAAGAAGGTTGTATATGATTTTGCCCATTAATAAATTGATGCGCACTGAAATCATAGCTGATAAAACCAATATAACCACCTATAAAACTTGTTGTTGATTTAATATCTTTACTTAAATTATTTTCTTTAAATTGAATGAAATTTAAAAGTTGATTTGATTTTGATCTATTTTTATATTCGTTAAAATTTTGGCGCTCAAATTCTAAATAATTTTCATTTTGAATAATAATATAATCTTGCGGAAGAAATCCAATAGTTGGGTTGTTGTTGTCATTTAAATAAATAAGCCCAGTTAAACCATCTAATTTTTTTAAAATATCGGCAGCATTTTTACTATATAAAGAGATTTTTTTCTTTAACTGAGACATTTTTAAATAAAAGAGTGTTTAATGAGAGAGTAGTTAGTTTACTATAAGTTGTACTTCATCAGGAGAAAGTCTTTTAAGTACTAAACTTTTTGCTGATAAAATGAACGAAATTTTAACTGAGAATTTATTGTTTTTAGCAAGGTTTGTGTAGAAAAACTTGAGTGTACCGTTTGTCGGGTAATTGGCAAAAAATGCACAACACTAGTTGAACAAAAATTAACGTAGATGTAATTTAGTAATTGCTAAGCAAAACTACTCAAGGACTGGAAGTTTCGGTTGCCATATAAAGAAAAATGCAACTTGAGACAATAGAGTGGTTAAGTCAAAAAATAAATGCTCTTGGGAGAGTGCTCAATGAAAATGTTTACTAAACTTGCTTTAGTTTCTTCTTTAGCTATCAGTGCAAATGCAATGGCAATGCAGTCAATGGACGATGCTGCGCTTAGTGCTGCTACTGGTCAAGATGGTATTAATATCGGTATCGCTTTAGGTACTGGCGGTATTTCTATCGATAAATTATTTATTCATGACAATGATGGTTTGGATCCTGCTACTGGTATTACTGGTGCTGCAGCAACTGCAGGTGCAATTACAATCACAGGTACAACGGCAACTGGCGGTAAAGCGATAACCCTTACGCAGGTAGATACGACACAGAATCTATTGGATCTTAAAATTGATAGCGTTGGTGCATCTGCTACAAATGGCGCGTTTTTAAACGTTGCTGCAAATGTAGGGGCAGTTAATGTAAAAGTTGGTTCTATTGGTGTTGGTAGTTCTGGTACTTTAAATGAAACTACTGCTGTACGTGGTATTACAGAAGCTGCTCCAACTGAAATTCTTTCTGGTTTGGATTTATCTTTAGGCGCTATTTCAGCTAATGTTCAATTAGGTGCTACGCCACAAGGTGCAATGATTAAAGTAAATTCAAGTTTACAAGGTGGTTTAACTCTATCTAACCTAGGTATTAACGATGCCGCTGGCGGTGGTAAAATCTTCTTGGATAAAGTTATGGTCCGTGGTGCTGGTAATACAACTGGTAACTTAGATGTGAATGCAGATATTTCTGTTGTACCGACTGGCTTAAAAATTCAAAATAATAGTGCTCAAGGCATGAATGTCTATGCACAGGGTATTCGTTTAGGTTCAAATACTGCTGCTTCAATTGGTGATGTGGAAATCCAAGGTATTAATGTTGGTACTTCTACAATTACAATTTCTGGTCACTAATTTAAAAGCTTTAGGGCTTTGTTGCACAAACCTATCTCTAAAGGCTTATTCCACAATATAATTTTCAAATGAATAAGTCGACACCAAAAATTTATCGCACAACCAATTGGTCTTCATATAACCGAGCTCTCATTAATCGTGGAAATATTGCCATTTGGTTTGATCCTGCTACGCAATGGTA
>NZ_JAKTIG010000061.1:0-178569 GCF_027855145.1 Acinetobacter sp. AOR18_HL | reverse complement strand
TTTCTAGGACGAGTATTCAGTGACATGGCAACTTGATTTAAATAATGCTGATCTGCCTGATTTAAATCAATCCCTTTAGGTAAATATTGCCTAATTAAACCATTCATATTTTCGCATGTGCCTTTTTGCCAAGGTGAATGTGGGTCACAGAAATATACATCTATGCCTAAATCTTCTTCGAGTATTTTATGTTCTGACATCTCGCGTCCACGGTCATAGGTCAACGTTTTACGCAGTTCTGCAGGTAAATATTTCAGAGCTTCAGTTAAAGCCTTGCGCACTGATTCTGCCTTTGCATCAGGTAATGTTGCCAAGATACAGAGCCGTGTATTTCGTTCAATAAGTGTTGCTATCGAACTTTTATTGTCTTTACCTTTAATTAAATCAGCTTCCCAATGACCCGGTATTTTTCTTTCTTGAACTTCGGCTGGGCGCTCATGAATAGTTTTAATATCCTGTAATATAGAATCTTTTTTAGGTTCACCGTTAGCTTTTCGCTTTTTATTTTCATGACGCAGACAGGATAATAAGTCTTTTTTCAACTCACCCTTGGGTAATGCTCGTATCGTTGAATAAATCGTTGTATGGCTTACATTCATTGTTTGATCCAAATCAGGAAATGTCTTTAAACGCTTTGCTATTTGCTGAGGAGACCATAAACAACGGATCGCTTCAACAATAAATTTCCAGAGGATTGAATCGATTTTGAGTTTTCTGTGACCACGTCTACGTCTAGCGAAGGTGTTATCAGAAGCATATCGAGCTTGATAAACGTCATTGATGCTATTTCTTTTAAGCTCACGATAGATCGTACTAGGATGTCTTTTAATGAGTTCAGCAAATTTTCTGGCTGAAAAGCCTTCTTTTCTTGACTCAAGCATTAATGCAGTACGATCTTCAAAGTTAAGATGATGGTATGACAATTTTATATACTCCATAAACCCTTTAAATTAATTAGGTGGTTTATGTCGCACTTCAAGTTTTACTCTGCCCTGTAATCACCGATCACAAGGCCTAAAACCAAAATAGTTTTATAAAATTTCATATTATTCTCGTAATGATTGGGGATATATCAATGAGAAAAAATAAACCGCTAAATTTAAGTTTTAAAATCATTTTTTAAAGGCAATAGTTAACCTGCCTATAAAAGCAATAAAATAAAATGACTTAAATTTTAAAATAAAAATAATTTATAAATTTGAAAATTTAGATAATAGAAAACCCAAATTTTAAATAAATAAAAAGTTTATAAGGGAGAGGGGATTAATCTAAAAAAGGTCATGGTTAACTCCTAAAAATTTATGGAGCTCTACCACCAAAAATCACCGTCAATTGATTTGGGTGGTAGAACGAGAAGGGGTTGACAGACTGGGTATACACCAGCACGCGCAAGCGCGTCCCCCTCCCGTCCTACCGCAACGGTAAGGGGGAGGTGCAGGTTGCGCACAAGTCTGATACTCAGGAAGTATAAACCTGATACGCTGTATACTCGGTCTGTCAAAACCGACTGGCAATGTAGGCCAGCGGGACCATAATAATCATAAGTTTTTAACAGGTCAATTCAATTTAAATAAAATATTATAAAAATTTTAAATATAAATTTATATTTTAATTAAACTCAAAAGTTAATATATTTAAAGCCGTAAATTAATAAAAATAATAAAGCTAAACTAAACGTTTAGCCTGCTCTTAAAATGTATAACGGTAATTAATAAATACACGGTGCTGGTCCCAATCTTTCCGAGACATACCATTTATTTTTTCACCTAGGTTTGCATTTTCAAACTTTGACTCATAATGTAAAAATGAATAACGCACATCTAAGTTTTTCACCCACGGCAAGGCATAACTTAATGTTAAGTCAAAGTAACGCTCTTTACCCTCAATATCACTGCTGATGTTACTTTGGTGAGCGCCAAAGCCATAAATATACTTCGCTTCGGTTTTTAAACCTTTCACATAGTCTTTCCAGTTATATTTCAACCGAAGGGCAACGGCGGTTTCATCGTTATTGGTAAAGTCAGGGCCAATGGTAGCAGAGGTCGGAAACGGGTTGGTGCCGTGGTCTTGCGTTAAAACCGAGTTGCGGGCGGAGTGCACGGCAAAGTTATCTTCAATCCAAAAACCATCAAACTTTGAAACGGCAATGCCCCCTTCAATATTATTCTTGGCCACATTTACATCTACAAAATAACCATTACCACGGTTGTTAACGTCTTGGCCTTTTACACAGTCCAACTCGGTTTCGGCACCGCATTTAAACAGCTTGCCATCGTCACGCGAGAAAAGAGCACCCGTGTTAAATGTCCACACCAAGCCATGCAAGGGCAATTTATATTGAGCAATCGCCCCGTACTTTTTTAAATAATCTTTGCTATTTAAATACTCAGCATTTACGCTCCAGTTTTTGTATTGATACTTGGCACCAAGCAAACCGACATAATCAATGCGCTCATCATTTTCAGTCACCAGTTTTTCAAAAGAGTCCATGCTGCGCGGTTTCCAGCGGTCATAGTAAGCCATGTAAGTTTGTAGCTGATCATTCAGTTGAAACTGACCACTCGCACCCGAAAAAGTGTCGGGCACCGCGCGGTTATTGGTGCTTTTAAGCAAGAGTGAGTCTTGTAACTGGCGGCCTAATTTAATTTCGCCTTTATCGCCTAGTTTTGCTTTGATGTAGAACTGGCCTAAAGTTGCAAAGTTTTGGTCGAGTTTGCCGTTATTTTCGACCTCTAAAAGCTGAGCGCTCGGCTTGCCAGAGTCAAACAACTTGGTGACTGCATAGAGTGAGCCATCTACCCCAAGCCAGTCCCACAAGTAAGGTGACTGATAATTTAACTCAAGCCCTAAGGCACTTTGTTCATATTCACTCGATGAAGGCGAAGGGTTGGCAAGCGTGGGGTGGGCAGTGCCTTCATCGTTCCAGTAACGGGTATTAAGTTTTAATTCTAACTTGCCAAATTCTTGAGGAAGCTCTGCATATGCGTTGCTCACGCTGCTTAAACCAATACAGCCCCATAGCAAATATTTATTCATTTTAAATTCCTTTTTTAAGCATGAATAAGCCCTTTGCCTAACGCTGAGGTTAGGCAAGCTTTTTATGAAATGGATGAATTAAGGAGAGAGTTTTTCGAGCACTTGGCCTTTGGTTTCAATGGCAAACAAGAAGGTCACAAGGCCACCAATGAGTGCCACAACGGCAAGCACACTAAACACATATTGAATGCCATAGCCACCAACTACGAGACCCACCATAACAGGCCCAATTGCAGAGCCGGCACGTAGCCAAGCAGTACTAAACCCGATGCCCATCGCACGTAGGCGAGTTGGGTAAAGTTCGGCAGCGTAAAGGTATAAAGAGAATGAAATGGTCTGCAAAATGGCATAGCTAATCGTTGCGAAAATTACAACTTCCATGGCCGATTTAGCGCCTAAAACCGAGAGGCTCATGAGTGGAATAATCGCCAAGAAAAACGCTGCACTGTACCAAGGGCGGCGGCCGACTTTATCAATCATTAACGCACAGATAATAGAGGCAATCACACCCACGCCCGAGGTAATCCAGCCATAACCTAAGCTGGTTTGCAGCGACAGACCAAAGTGTTGTTTGTAGAGAGATGGCAGCCAAGTCACCATGGCATTGTTCACCATATACACGCAAAACCACATGCCCCACAGGGTAAAGGTACGTTTGCGGTAAATGCCACGGAACAGCTCGCGCCAGTCGGTTTTTGCCATGCCTTGCGGGTTAATTTCTTTAACCACAGGTTCAGGCAAAGTTTTACCGCTTTTGATGGCACCGTCTTCAAAGCTTTTGACGACTTGATCGGCTTCTTTAAAGCGGCCTTTGGAAGCAAGCCAACGTGGTGACTCAGGCAAGAAAAACCGTAAAGGAATGACCAGTAAAGATGGAATTAGTCCCACAATAAACATGACTTTCCAGCCGTAAATTGGCATCAGGAAAAATGCCGCCATGCCTGCAAACATAAGACCAAGTGGGAACAAAACTTCATAGAGCAAGAAAAACTTACCGCGCTTTTCTGCACCAATAAACTCGTTAATGTAGGCACTCGCAACAGGCACTTCGCCACCTGTTCCAACACCTTGTAAGAAACGGAAAATTAACAGCGACATTCCGCTCCACGCAAACAGACAGGAAATGTCCATTGCCACAAACAGTAAAATGGTAAAAGACAGTACTTTTAAACGACCGACTTTTTCGGCAAGAGAACCAAAAAAGATTGCACCGACCAGTTGCCCGACATAGCCCGCAGCAATGATCGCACCGACATAGGCAGGCGTCAGGTGCCATTCGGTAATGAGTTGGGGTAAAGCAAAGGCAATTGCTAGAACAGTATAAGCGTCAAAAAAAGTCGCTATACCAATGGTAATTCGCATAAATTGCAACCGACCAGTGACGGGTAACCGTTCAAGTCTTGCAATAATTTCCGCATTTTTTTGATGATGACTAATTTGTTCTACATCCGCTAGATTTGTCATCTTCTATCTCCTTATTACTACATTCCTCGTAGTTTTTTTGTTCTATTTCGCACTACCTGTTCACCACAGTTTGCATGCTTTTTATTATTGTTTTTAAGAGACATGCCCGATGTTTGGCCTCAGGCAGCGTACAGGAAAAAAAGGCTAGCGTACATGCTAGCCCGAATAGAATTTAAGCAACGGCTTGGGTTAAATCGACCTTGCCAATTCCAGCTTGACGCATTGCATCATGAATTTCTTGCTCAGCACCATCTGCCAGTGGAAGCAGAGGCGAACGCACAGTGGCATGGTCCAAAATTCCGCGAGCAACCAGTGCATGTTTAAGCGCGACTGTGCCTTCCATGTGTGAACCGCGGTGATAGACATTGCGAGTCACTGGTAATAATTGGTCGTGAATAGCACGTGCTTTGGCGTAATCTTTGGCTTTGCCTGCTTTAATCATTTCAATTAAAAGTTCAGGGGCAATGTTGCCGTAGCCAACCAAAGCGCCGTCTACATCAAACATGGTGTGAAGCAAATATTCATCGTGGCATGTCAACACCTGTAAGTCTGGACGTTCACGGCGAATAATCGGAATTTCGACATCCCAGCGGCGCATGTTACGTACACCATTTTTCATGGCAAACACACCTGGCTGTGCAGAAATATCGAGTAGAGTCTCTAGGTCGTAAGTGGCCTTCGTTGCATCTGGATATTGGAATAAAATAGATGGCAAACCACTTTCTTCATAAATCGCTTTATAGCGGTCTTGCGGTGCGCCTTTTTGATAGCCAAAACGCAACCAGCCGTGTGAAGGGTAAATCAAACCTGCCGAAGCACCCGCGCTGACTGCACGTTTTGCTTCTTCTGCTGCAACCGAAGTACCTTCGAGTGTAATCCCTGCGATTACCGGAATTTTGTCATCTACCGATTTAACAAAGCTTTCGATGACCTGCATTTGTTCTTTTTGCGACAAGAATGTTCCTTCACCTGCATGCCCAAGAACAACCAAGCCTTTCACACCATCAATACTGCCTAACCATGAACCTAAACGTTGAATTGCATTATGGTCTACTTGTCCATCACGGGTAAAAGGAGTCACAGGTGCTGGGGTTAATCCACGTAAATCTAAACTCATAATCGTACTTCCTATATAGTGTAATTAAATATTCTCTGGTTCTTAATCTGACTTAAATCGTGTTGTAGAGAACATGATTGGAGTATAGAAATAGGTGAGCTATGTAGGAATTACCAATTCTTGAATTTCAGTTATACTCAAAATGTATGGCTCAAAATACTGCCTATTTACGATTTAGGAAGAATCGATGAATTATGAATTATGGAAAATATTTTTAGACGCGGTGGAACTCGGTAGCTTAAGCAAAGTCGCGATGCTGCATAACACCAACCAACCGCAAATCAGTCGGCAAATGAACGAGCTTGAAGCGCAATGTGGTGGTCGTTTATTTAACCGAACTGGACGCGGCGTTGAACTCACCGATTTAGGTCAGCATTTACTTCCTAAAATTCGTTCATGGCTAAACGTAACCGACCAACTCAATAATGAAATTTTACATTCGACCGATACACCGATCGGGACGGTTCGCATTGCCAGTTTGCCGTCTACTGCACATCCATTGTTATCAACGTTGTATAAAGTGCTTCAAGAGAAATATCCCTTAATTAAACTGTCGGTGCGTGAAGGGCAAGGGGTGCATTTGGAAAAATGGCTTGAAGATGGCAGCGTCGATTTAGCCATACTTTATCCCTTTAATCCAACGCCTAAACAAGGCGATGTTTACCTTACCGAAGCCGATACTTATTTGGTTGGATGCGAAGGTGATGAGTTAACTCAGGCCAATGAAGTCGACTTTAAAGAGGTAAGTAAGTTACCACTGGTCACGTTTTGCAGGCCAAGTAACTGGCGCAATTTTTTAGACCACATGGCTTATGAAAATGGGGTAGAGCTAAATATTGTGTTTGAGGCCGACTCGATTAGTTTACAAACGCATTTGGTTTCCGAATCTCGCATGTACACCATGCTGGGGCCGCAAGCTTTAAAAAAAGCCAGCCAATACACCTCAATTCAAGCCGCAAAAATTATTAACCCCGCACTCAAGCGCTACATTTCTTTGTCTATTTCTAAGCACGGCTATTTAACACCTGCGTGTAAGGCGGTAATGGAAGAAATTAGAAATCTTGCCGATTTGCTTTAAGAAAAGTGCAGCAAAGCGAGCGGATAATTAATTCAATTTATTAAACAGTGATTTAAGTTTTACTTGAATTATTGCTTGACTTGTTTAAATGATAATTATTATCATTTGTGGGTTCCTTGTTTTGAGTCCAATTGCTGTGAACAAAACTTCTTTGCTTGTAGATCAGTTATATAGAAGTCACCAAAGCTGGCTTCACCAATGGTTGAGACAAAAATTAGGTAATACTGATCAGGCCGCAGATCTGGTTCAGGACATATTTATTAAACTGCTACAAACCCGAGACGAGCTATTCGGCATTAAGGAACCGCGTGCTTATTTAACCTCGATTGCTAAAAATCTGCTCATTGACCAAGTGCGCCGTAAACGCATTGAACAAGCTTATTTAGATGGCTTGAGTCAAATGGAATATATGCTTGATGCAGTGGCGTCACCCGAAGACCAAATGCAAATTATTCAAGCGATTAACCAGCTTTGTAAAGCACTCGAAGGAGTTTCTGATAAAGCACAGCAAGCTTTTATTTTGCATTATCTCGAAGGCTATACCCATAAAGAAATTGCCGAGCGTTTAAATGTGTCGACCAAAATGATTCAAAAATATTTGGCGAGCTGTTTAATTCAGTGCTACCAAAACCGACAAGACATGGACGCTTGCATTTAAATGGCCATGGATAAAAGCAAACATCACCAGTTGGTTGAAGAAGCCGCGCATTGGATTGTTCAACTGAGTTCGGATGATGAAAGCTCACGAAAAAACGCCAAGCAAAAATTTGAAGAGTGGAAAAAAACCAGTGAGCAACACCGTCAAGTGGCTGCCGATATTGAACAGTGCATTGGGTCAATTCAAAAACTTTCCCAAACCAGCGGACATAAAAAAGTCACTAAAGTTGCCCTTAAAGCTGGCCTAAACTCAGGCAAAGCCTATAAACATTTGCGGGCAGGAACAGCTTTTGCCGTTGTGTTTGTTGCCATGAGTGGGGCGTTATTTTATTTAACTGACACCACTGTGGCCTATGTGACTGCCGATATTCAAGGACAATCGGGGCAGTGGACCACGCAAACCTTACCAGATGGTTCACGTTTAATTTTACGTGGTAAAAGCGCAGTCAATCTTGATTTTAAAACCAACCAGCGAGTGGTTGAGTTGGTGCAAGGTCAAATTTATGTCGATGTTGCCAAAGATAAAACTAGACCGTTTTTGGTCAAAACCAGTCATGGACAAATTCAGGCACTCGGCACAGCTTTTAGCGTCAGTTATGACCCTTCGGCAACCGAACTCAACATGTTGCACTCGAAGGTAAAAGTAGAAGCCACGCAAGTTAAAACCACTCAATTGCACGCTACTCGTCAGGCTATTGTCGAGGCAGGTCAAGCCATTAAAATGGACCAAAATGGCGTACAAAAATTGCCTGAACTGAATGTTTATAACGAACAACAAAAATGGCAAAAGCATCAGCTTATGGTAGAAAACCTGCCGCTGAATCAAGTGTTACAAGAGCTAGACCGCAACTACAAAGGCAAAATTATTTTTAATGATGCGGCACTGCAACACGTGCGGGTCAATGCGGTATTACCTTTAGACCAAACCACAGAATCGCTTAAGCTTTTGGCTACGGTTTTTCCAGACCTGAAAATTAAGCAAATCACGCCGTTTGTGGTCATGGTTTCTTTAAAATAATAAAAAATTAAATTTATTTTCGATTTTAGGTTCCACTTTTTTGAAAGTCGTTCGTCATAGTAAGTAGAAGCAATAAATATGGATCATTTTAATTTGTTGTATTGAATGATTCTTATTACGATTTACTGGGGCGGGGCAAATGAAAAAAGCGGGAACAGGGCAAAAGCGGAATCGATCGATTTTTCGATTCTCAACACTGGCGTTTGCAATACATGCTGTGTCGATGGGTGGGCTTGTTGTACTTCCTATGCAGCAGGCTTATGCAGAAACAGCTGGGGTTAAAAGCTATAACATTCCTGCGGGCCGTCTTGCTAACGTACTGAATCAGTTTGCCGAACAATCGGGTACTTCAATTGCAATGGATGCCCAACAACTCCAAGGGCTACATAGCCTAGGCTTAAAAGGTAACTTTGCAGTCGAACAAGGTTTTGAGCAGCTTTTAAAAGCAACCGAATTTAATGCTGTAAAAGTTGGGCAGGGCTACACACTCACCAAAAAATCTATGCCGCGAGTCACTCCCGCTAAGGTCCAGACCGCTAGTCTGCCGCCAAGTAGTGCTGTAATTGAAGAAGATGCGTCGGTACGACTTACGCCAATTGTGGTGTACGGCAAAGAAGACCGTGACACAGAAGGCTATAACAAAGTTTATGACGCAAACCGTTCTTCGGTCTATGCGGGCAAAGACTATGTCGAACGCTTTAAAGGAACCAACCCAGCCGATGTTTTACAAGGTATGGTGGGAGTCTATAGCGGTGATGCCCGTAACAGTGGCGCACTCGACCCAAGTGTACGTGGTGTGCAGGGTGTTGGTCGTGTGCCTTTAACTATTGATGGCACTGAACAGTCGATTGCCGTGTGGCGTGGCTACAACGGGGTAAATAACAGAAACTATATCGACCCCAATCTCATTGCGGGCATTGAAGTCATTAAAGGCCCATCTTTAGAGCGCAATACGACAACTTCTGTAGGTGGTGGTGTGGTAGTTAAAACGCTAGAGGCCGATGACATTGTTCGTCCGGGTAAGTCTTTTGGTGCAGAGTTAAAAGTAGAAGGCTCAACTAACTCAATCGATCCATCTTTGCCAGATATGAGTAAAGTGGGCCAAAACTACGATGCCACAACGCCTTGGATCGACATGAACGGGTCAAAATATGACCCCGATATTTATAAAAAGAACCGGACCAGAAGTGATAACTCTCATTTTTCGGGCGATGACTTAGCGGGCCGACTGGCAATTGCCACCAAGCAAGACAAATTCGATTTACTGGCAGTTTATGCAGTACGTGAGCGCGGCAACTATTTTTCGGGTACACATGGCGCGGGCTACTATAAACGAGCGACGCCAGACAGTAGCCTCGATTTTATTCCTTACTTTGCCTATGCCTATCAACCGGGAGATGAAGTTCCCAACACTTCAAGCCATATGGAGTCGTGGTTGTTAAAAGGGACCTATCGCCCAACCGATAACCAGACTCTTAAACTGACCTACCGAGATACCAAAAATATTTTTGGTGAAATTATGCCATCTCGAATTGTTTGGGGCATTACGCCTGACTTGGGTGTTCCGCAGTGGCCTTTAAGCAATATTCACTTTAAAGCTTATAGCTTCGAATATAAGTTTAAGCCTGAGAATAATCGCTGGATTGATTTCTACGCCAACATTTGGCAAACCGACACCGAAAGCCAGACCTACACACGTGGTGGATGGCCAACCACAATCGATTTTCGAGATAACACCATTATTAACACGGCGATAAGCCATTCTGACAATACGCGTAAAGGCATTACGGTCAGCAATAAAACCCGTTTGTTAGACCAGCTTGATTTGACACTCGGTGGAAGTTTCTTAAAAGAAAAGCTGACATCTGACGATATATATGGCGAATTTGGCCCAAGTTATTCGCTCTATCAAGCATTGCCACGAGCAGGGCGCCGTGAGGAAAAAACATTCGACTTTAACTTTAATTATAGACCGCTATCTTGGTTAAGTTTTGATGCGGGCATGCGTTATCGTTCATATTGGGCTGTTGATGACTTTTTAAATAAGTCTTTGCAGAGCGAGATTGACCCGAGTTTAAATCCGCTGTTTACCAAAAAAAGTAGGCTTAAAGAATATACCTTTGAATATCAGACCATGCCTGAGAGTTACACCTCGACTCAGCAGCGTTTAATCAATGTTTTAAAACAGCGTTATGCCACAAAAAATCCTGATTGGGATGGGCAGCTCGACACTGTACCTGCATCTGAGAGCACTTTATATAACATGATCTGGTCACAGAAAAATACGCTGACCTGGAAAGCCGATGCGAATGGGCAATTGTCGCTTGCCGATAATCCTTTAAACCAGCTCAATGCCTCTGGCCAAAAGTACGTCGTAACTGGCGGGAATTTTATGTCGGTGGTAGACCAAGTTCCAGTTGAGTCTGCCGACAAAGTTAAAGATAGCGGCTGGGCACCGCAGTTAGGTGCCTCAATTCACCTTACGCCAAACAGCAGAATCTATGCACGCTATGCAGAGGAATATCGCTTACCAAGTTTGTTTGAAAGCACTGTCGGTTTTTCTGCCATGTTGCCATATCAAGCAATCAAACCTGAACACGCTTTTAACTACGAAGTAGGGTATGTCTATGACATGCGTGATTGGTTTAGCACAGCGCGCAATGCCGACATTAAGCTCGCCTATTACTACAACAAAACCAAAAATGTGATTGAGCGTGACCAAAACCTTATTTTTACCAATATGGATGAGCAAAAGCTATCAGGTCTAGAGTTACAAAGTCGTTTTGATAATGGCGGTTTTTTCACAGACTTGAGCGTGGCCTATAACTTAAAAAATGAAGTATGTGACACCAATAGTGCCATTAACAAAATGATTTTAGGCGGCACGGTTCAAACCGAGCAGGGCCTTGAGTTCCGCGAACCGTATCAGCGTTGTGTCGATGACGGTTTCCCAAATGGCTACTTGGTAACAATGGCCACTCCTGAACTGAGTTTCCACGGTTTGCTTGGCGCACGCTTTTTTGATGAAAAGTTAGAGCTCGGTGCACGCGCAACATTCTATAAAGCTTATGAAAGCCCGCTACGCAAAAACAATGATGCTAGCGTCAATAAAGGCTATTACCTCAATGTGCCTTTGGCTTGGGATGACACGTGGATTTTTGATGCCTATGCGCGTTATCAGTTCGATAACTACAACACGGTTGAGTTTGTCGGCAGTAATCTTTCTAACCAGTTTTATATCGATCCTTTAACTCGTAGTGCCATGGCCGCACCCGGCCGAACGATGAAAATTAGTTGGACCACCAAATTTTAAACAGAATTTGATTCCCTCTACACATACATAAATGGGAGTCAGGTAACGGTAAATAATAAGTTTGAATGATTATTATTTACAAGAAGAGAGTAGGTTTGCAGCTGGGCCTACTCAATAAACTAAAAAATAGCGAAATCGTTATTTTAAATTAAACAATAACTTAGTTTTAAAAAAGATGGAGTAACAACAAATGAAAATCTCTCAATTGTTCTTGGGTCTCGTTGCTTGTTCAACTGCATTTGCTTATGCAGGAATTGATGGTATTTCGAGTAATGAAAGTAACATCAAAATCGGTGCTGCTGCCAATGCAAGCCATCCGGGTGGTGTAGCAGCGGTGTCGGTTCAAGCTGCGGGTGCACCATATAACGCTTTTACAGGTTTTAGTTCGTTAAAAGGTTTGGCTCAGGCTTTTGCTGCTCAGGGAACGAGTAACACCAATGTAACGGTTGGCAGCAAAACCTTTAATATTTCACATATTCCAGTGTCTGCAATGCCACCTTCACACAGTGCATTAGGTAATTTTAACTTTGGTCAGGTGGGCACACAGGAAGTCTATTTTGGTGAATGGTGGAAAGCGGGCGACACGCCGGCAAGCGCGAGCCATACCGTTTACTACGCGGGTGATAACACCAATACCACTGTTCCAACCGCGGGTACTGCAACCTATACCGTTGCAGGGATTAACGGTTCTGGAAGCAATCTGTTAAGTGGTACGTTCACGGCAAATTATGGCGCTGGTACACTTGAAGGAACGCTTACAGGAACTGGTACGGCTGTTTCATCATTAAGCCTAGATGGTGTGGCATTTAACCCAGGTACTGCTGCGTTTGCAGGTTTGGCAACGGCTAATGGTACGGCTGGTGTCGACAACTCTGGTGTAGTTCAAGGTCAATTCTTCGGTGCAAATGCTTCGGCTTTAGCGGGTATTGCCCAGTTTGATAACGTGTCTTACAACACTGCATTTGGCGGTGCTAAAAATTAATCAATGCAAAAGGAATCTAAATATGTAGGTTCCTTTTGTTTTTGGGCTTTTGCTTGGTTGCTTCAGGTTTATTGTTTTATGAAACGAACGCTTTTGTGCTGTCTGACATTGTTGAGTTGTCCATTTTTATATGCCGACGAAGACACACAGCTTCGTCTCAATCAAAGCTTGGACCAAACACTTTTACAAGAACAGCGCCAGTTTCACGAGCAGGGAACCATTCGTAGTACCGAGCAATTACCAAAACTTCAAATTAATGGACAAGAATATAGTGTTGAGCAAAATCCGAATGATCTTGCCAAGGCGTTATATTTGGCAGTCATGCAAAAACAGTGGCTCAAAGCCACGGTTTATTTAGAACATTATAAAAAATATGTTGGCTACGATCGGGCTTTAACCGACTTTGCCGAAGGGGCAGTTGCACGTTCTCAGGGTCAACTGAAATTGGCTGAACAAAAATTTCAAAGCAGCTTAAAACAACAACCTCATAATTTAATTTGTGAACTTGAGTTAGCGTGCGTGCTGTTTGAACAACAGAAAAATAAGGAAGCAGCACGCCTTTTTATTTCCATTCAAGACCAACTGAAACAAAGTGATCCCGCTGTTATTCCTTCTGGGGTTTTAACAACAGTGAATACCTTTGTCCAAGCATTAAAAAAACGAGACTCTTGGCAAGGCTCGATTTCAGCGGGTTATACCTATGTTAGTAATTTAAATAGTTCGTCTGAACAAAGCAAAACATGGACGCTTTATGGCAAAGATAGTGACGGTAATATTATCCCAATTGAGCAAGTTACCCGTGGGACCCCTAAAGCTGAATCGGCAACGGGGTTAGATTACGAAGCCAGTCTGATTAAACGCTATGCGATTAAGGGGCATCATGGCATGGCTTTACGTGCACTGGCGTTTGGACAGTCCTATAACGACCACGCGGCATTTAATGAATCTACCATTAACATTAATGCAGGCTACAGCTACTTTGACTTAAAAAATCAAATTGGGGTGAGTCCGCTATTTGAACATAAACGTTATGGCAATGATGGTCTTTACAATGCCTGGGGTGCGCGTGCCGAGTGGATGCATTTTATCTCTGCAGATAAAGCTTTCAAGCTTGAGGCTGAGAGTAAAGATTTAAATTATCAGAAATATAAAACCCTAGATGGGGTAGAAAGCTCAGCTTTTGCTACTTTCTGGAAGATTTTTCCAGACCAGTGGACTTTTTTTGGTGGTCTAGATGTGCTCGACCATTCGACCCAAGAAAAATACATGGCTGCCTACCAACAGCAAGGTGTGCGATTGGGCTTAAGCAAATCTTGGAGTACAGGATTTAATACCACTTTGCTGAGTTCTTATCGTTGGCGCCTGTTTGATAAATACGCAGAAACTTTCTTAGCTCGTCGTCATGATTTTGAACAAAACTATACCCTTGTTGTGCAAATGCCGCGCTTTGAGTTTTATGGCATGACGCCTAATTTAACCTATCGCTATAACCATAATAAAAGCAATGTTGATTGGCTGTATTCCTACGATAAACACAACATTAGTCTCAAGCTTGAGCATCGTTTTTAGGGAATAAGCCATGAAATCAAAATCTTTATTCCCTACACATAAGCCGATGGTTATGTTGCCTTTACCACAAGGGCCGAAGCACTTTTATAAGTGCTTAACCGTAGTGGTGGTGATTGGACTGCATGTATTTGCTGTCTGGATGCTGAGTCATTTAATTGAACCTTATACTTTTAAAGCAACACCCAAAGTAGATGCCTTAAAAGTAAGTTTTGTGTCATTGGCGCCTGCTAAAAAGCCATCGGCTGAAAAGATCGAAAGCCAACCTAAAAAAAGTGTAACGCCTCAATCTACGTTAAACAGTTCAGTCTCTTCAGTACCTGAAGAATCAAAAAAATCGCCTACCAATGTCCAAACATTAGTGTCAAAAGCTGCCCCTAAAGAGGTTGTGCAAAATAATTTAAATGACAAACAGCAAGTACAACCCAAAATGACTTTAAACAATCTAGCTTCGTCTCAAGCAGCGCAGCCTACAGAAAGGCGAGTGGCTCATAACGATAAAAAACTGAGTTCGACAGACCTTGAACAAACGCAAACTGAGCATTTGCTACAAAACACCAATAGCGAAACCAAAAGTGGCGGTATCAAAACACCCGCAATGCAGCAAGAATATTCCAAAGCACCGAGCACTCAAGTTGAACACGATGATGTTGTTCAGGTGAGTAGTGTGGATGTGCTGAGTTTTGGCGGGCTTGACTACGATGACCGCGAGTTAAAACAACAAAATCGTTTGGTTGAGCTTCGAATTCGCATTAATGAAAAAGGGCAGTCAATTGACATCCAATTACGTCAAAGTTCAGGCATTCAAAGCCTTGATGAACGGGTCATGCAAGCTACACGTAAATCCAGATTTAAACCCCACAAAATTAACGGTCGAGCCGTGACCATTGTTGTGGATTTTCCAGTCCAACTCAAACTCAATCGGGGCCGTTAACCGATGAGCGATATCCATTTTGCAGGAGAAAGATGATGAACTCATCTACAGACCAAATCATTAGCAACAGCTTGTCTTTACGTTTGAAACAAGAAACTGCTGCTGAACACGAACGTATGCATCAATTAATGTCAGAGGCAAAGGTGTTTTCAAGTAAAGAAAAATACGCGCAATTTACGTTGTCTCAATATTACTTTCAGCGTGAAATTGAACATCTTTTTGAGAAAGAAGGGGTAGCAGGCCTGATTCCAGACTTAGACATTCGTGGCCGCTCAAAACAAGCACTTGCCGATTTAAATGATTTGGGTATTCAACCCAACGGGCAGCAATTACAGAGTGAAAACGTACAGCTACCCGAAGCTTTAGGCTGGATTTATGTGTCTGAAGGTTCAACTTTAGGGGCTGCATTTTTATTTAAAGAAGCTCAAAAGCATTTAGGTTTTTCTGAAACGTTTGCTGCGCGTAATTTAGCGGCCTATCCCGAAGGGCGCGCTAAAGTTTGGAAACGTTTTGTACAAGCACTTGATGAAGCAGGCTTTGACCAAACCCAGCAAGACCGAGTTGTTCAAGGAGCGTTAGATGCCTTTGGATATTTTGGTCAAGCGCTTGATCAGCTTGATGAATTGAAATAATAAAAAGTGGATAAAGGGAATACCCGATATGGATAAACTCAATCAAGTAAATGTAATCGTAAAACATGAGCAGTCGTTAGCACCCGCTCAACCAGTCAGTAAGCTTTCCCGTTCTGTTTGGGCACGTTGGGTGTTTATTGGTTTGGCTTGGTTGTGTATTGCGCTTGGCATATTGGGTATTTTTATTCCGGGTTTACCCACTGTCGACTTTATGATTTTGGCGGTTTTCTTTGCTGCTCGAGGTTCTGAAAAACTCCATCAATGGTTTCGAAATCATCGCTATATCGGCCCACTCATTCGTGAGTGGCAAGAACATCGTCGTATTCCCAAAAAGGCGAAATACATCTCGACCTTAAGTATGAGTCTGGCTGCGGGACTGATGATTTGGACCATTCCGCATCCGTGGTTTGTCTATCCAGCAATTTTATGTATGGCTGGGGTATTGGCGTGGATGTGGCTTAAAAAATAAAATTATGACTGGCATTTTTGCATGGTACGCATCATGGATTTTACAAAATCACGCGGTATTTCAGGACTTTGTAAACTCAAACTTCCAAGTTTATGCATGAGCTTAGGGGAGTATTGGCGTTCTAAACGATGATAAATGCATGTACAGCTTGCACGGCTGTGACCAGCAGCAATACATTTCAAATAGAAATCACGATGAGGACTGTTTTTTTGACCCGCGAAGGCAACAGATACAAATAATAATCCCCCTAAAAAAACTGAAAAATTATAAAGTGACATATATCTACTCGTGATTGTTGTTATTGATTATCCATATTTTGGCATAACTTTTTCAGGTCCAAAACCAGTTGATGTCAACTAGCGGCTTCATCATAGTTAGAACAGTTTTGGAGGTCAAATTGATTTGAGGAGGAGAACAGTTTAGTGTTTTAAAAATAGTCAATTTTGATTGTTGCCATTTTAAAGACAGTGTTACGACATTACGCACCCTATTTTTTTACATGATTTTTTGCTTTCATAAACGCTTTAGTATTATTCATTTTTAAATCATTTATATACAACTTGCTTACTTTAAAGTTTTAATTTAACAGGATATTTTTTATGACAGATACCCCAATTAAAAAAGACACAGAAAGTACCTGGGCAATATGTCGAGATCCTGTTTTACTTACCATGGTGGGTGGAGCAATTGATACTATTGGCTTTATTGCATTGTTTGGCTTTTTCACCGCGCATGTGACGGGAAACTTAGTGTTGGCAGGGGCAGCATGGGTTAAAGGTGGCTCTGGTTTATGGATAAAGCTCGCAGCAATTCCACTATTTATTTTGACTGTTGTCATTACCAAACTGTTGATTGACCGCAGTCAGGTCAAGCACAAAACGCTGTCTTATTTATTTTTATTTGAAGCTATTTTTCTATGTGCCTTTATGGTGGCAGGGCTTTACTTCGAGCCATTTAAAGATCCGGATGCGCTAACAGTTGCAGTAACAGGAGGACTGGGTTTAATTGCTTTGGCTATTCGTAATACTTCAAGCAAAACCCTTATTAAAAATATTAGCCCAAGCACTATGATGACAGGCAACACTACCCAGCTTGGGATTGATATTGCCAACTTACTTAAAAACAATAATGCAGCCAATCGGGCCAGCTTTCTAAAAAGTGCCAGTATTGTAATTGGTTTTGTGATTGGTGCTTTCTTGGGAGCGATCCTCTATGTCTATTTTGATTTCTGGAGTGTAGCGCCGTTTATCTTACCAATTTTGTATTTCTCTTATTTAGCTTCAAAGCAAAAGTTCAACCAAGCTTGATTTGAAAAAATAACAAAAAGCCTGAATTAAAATGAGTTCAGGCTTTTTTTTGAAATAAAGGAAGACGGAAGCGGAGTCGAAATTGTTCGTTCATTGCTTTACAGGCATAATGACCAGATGGGGAATACATTCGATTAAGGAAGGCAGAATGACAAAGTCTTACCATTATTCAATCATAACAATAATGGCTTTGCTCAGTGGTTGTCAGGTCATTCATTTAAAAGAAAGTAATTTAAGCAATGCTTTAAAAAGTAAGAATGAAAGTATTTTGACCGACGGCACCTTAAGTCATCAAACCCAAAACTTACTGTATTTGGTCAAAGAAGATGAAAAAACTTGCCTGCAAAATTTTGATGATTGTTTAAAGAAAATTCAGAGCTTGTCCGAAAATAGTAGCCGAGAAGAACGCTATGCTGCGCTGAGTGAAATTTACTTGGCAAAAGCTTTAGATGTCGGGCGTAGTAGCCAGTGTCATGTTATTAATAAAAGTAAGAGTTGCGTTGAGCAAGAGTTAGCGCTGTTCGATAAAAGCTTGCGCTATAGTTATGTCTATTTATTTGATTCTGAAGAGTCGCCGTTTGATCGGGTGTTTGACCATCGCCAAAATCAGGTACGTATTTTTTATAACGTCGCCTTGTCAAAGCTTATGACCACGTATTTTAATCATTTAAATACACATCGTTTTCCGCCATTGCTGAAAGCAAATGGGCATGAGTACCACGTCAATTTTGACCACGCGTTAGATGTACAAAAAATAGAAGTCGATACTTTTCGCTCAAGCTATAACATGAACTTTTCTGGTTTTAATACCGTTAACCGTAAGGATGGTTTGGGGGCAGAGTTTATTGTTGGGCGTAAAGAAAATGATGTGAATCACGGCTTCATTTTAGACCCCGATAATTTTTATGCTCACCAAGCCAATCCTAATATTCACTTACCACGCTTCTTTCCAGCTACTGCCATTGCATATCCAAAACAAAAAGCCACAGCCGATCAGGTCATTGCTGGGGCAGAGTTAGAAATTTCAATGTTCGATCCATATCGACAAGACCGTGTAAAAATTGAAGGTGTGGACTATCCACTGACTGCAAACTATTCGGCTCCTTATGGGCTTTGGTTGTCGAAATATAATTTAGGTGCGGCAGGTTATTGGTCTTTAATTAATAAAGAAGCCAATTTAATCATGCCGCATTTATATATGCTGGAACCTTTTAACCCAAATAAGAAAATTATTGTGTTTGTTCATGGTTTAGCAAGTAGCCCAGAGGCATGGGTGAGCCTAACCAATGACATTATGGGCGATGCTGAATTAAGGAAAAACTATCAGGTTTGGCAGGTGTTTTATTCAACCAATATGCCGATTTTTGAAAGTCGTTTTCAGATTTATTCATTGTTGAATCAGGCTTTTCAAAACATTGCGAAAGACAGTTATGCGGCACACGATGCAGTGTTGGTCGGGCATAGTATGGGCGGTGTGATTAGCCGTTTACTGGTGAGTAATGCCGATATTTCAGAGCAAGCCATACAAAAAATGAATGAAGCGCAGTTAAATCGTTTAAAAGAAAATCCGGTAATTCGTGAGCGTTTTCAGTTCAAGGCTTTGCCATATTTTAATCGAGTTGTTTTTGTTTCGGCACCGCATCATGGTACAGACTACGCTGATCGATGGTTTACCCAAATTGCCCGCCGTATCATTCGTTTGCCAGCTGATTTTTTTATTGCAGTTGAAATGAGAGATGAGAAAAATACAAAACTCAGAAAAGGCTTAATTGAAAATGGGGCGAGTAATTTAAGTCGCTCTTCTAACTTCATGCAGTTGACTCAAGCCATTCAACCATCGCCACAAGTGGTCTATCACTCAATTATGGGTAATATTAATCGGACAACTGATAAGTTAAAAAGCAGTGATGGGATTGTACCGTATCAAAGTTCGCATTTGGGTGGGGAGCAGTCTGAGTTGATCATTAAAGGTGGCCATTCGATTCAAACTAGCCCTGAGGCAATTTTAGAATTACGCCGTATTTTACGATTGCATTTAAAGCAGTCGCAGTCTTCAAAGTAGAGAGTTTTATTCTTAGAAAACCACTGCTGAACTGGGTCAACAGTGGTTGAAATAATTAATTTAGCTGATTTTGTTTGAGCGATTTTTTATGCTCAAAGTAGCTGATTGAAAAAATAACCAAACCGACCAAATACAACACACCAGACAAGAGTAGTAAGTCTAGTCCTGCGGCATAGAGCAACCAAAGCGCATAGATTGAAGCAACGCTTGCAATCGCAATATGAGGTGTACGTTTATGGCGAATGGATTCTTTAAGGTAAAAAGCCGACACCAGAAAATAAGGCAGCAAAATCATGACCGATGAAATCAATAAAAGCTGAGTGTAGTTTTTATTGAAAAAATACACGGCAATGAGTGAGCCTTGCACCACAAGCGTCGTCAGCCAAAGTGATGAGATTGGTACATTATTTTGATTATTCTTTAAAAAAAATTTCGGGAAAGCACCATTTTTTGCAGCCAGAAATGGAATTTCAGTGGCAAATAAAGTCCAACTTAAATAAGAGGATGCAACAGAAATAATGAGTCCAATGGTAATAATGATGGTACCCGGCAAGCCGATCAGTTGCTGCAAAATGGTCGCCATTGATGGGTTATGCATGCCTGCAAGCGCTTCACGACTTGCCACACCATAAGCCAATACGGTCACCATCACGTAAAAACTTAATGCCAGCAAAACACCTAAAATAGTTGCTTTACCAATATCATGACGTTTTTTTGCACGTGATGATAAAACTACAGCACCTTCAATACCGGTAAATACCCAAAGGGTAATCAACATCAGGTCTTTCACTTGCTGCCAAAGTGGAACTTGCAAAGAAAAGTCATGTAAGTTGAGTTTGAACAAATCAAACTTAAAGGCAATGAAGGTAAAGAAGATGAAAACTACCATTGGAATAATTTTGGCAATGGTCGCCAGTAAATTCACAATCGCAGCTTCTTTAATGCCTCGACTTACTAACCAGTGCACCAGCCACACAAAAATGCTTGAGCCAATCAGTGAATAGAGCGTATTACCTTCACCAAAAATAATATGGTCTTTGTTATCGGTAAACATGCCGACGCCTGAAAAGGCAATCACCACATAACCGACAATACCAATGGTAGTACACAACCAATAGCCCCACGCTGAGCAAAACCCGATCAGGTCTCCAAAGCCTTCTCGTGCATAGTTATAAATACCGCCGTCAAGATCTGGTCGTTGACGCGTTAAATGCAACAATGAGAGGGCCAAGAAAATAATACCGACCCCAGTAATGAGCCATGCGACTAGAAGGGCAGAACCATTGGCAACCTGAGCCATATTTTGGGGGAGGTTAAAGACGCCTGACCCCACCATAGAACTAAAGACCAGCGCTGTAAGAGACAATAATCCGATTTTGGCAGCAGACATGGTATTTATTCTTTAAAAAATTGAGAAAGTTCAGCAATGTGTTCTGGCCCGATACCACAGCAACCACCCACTAAACTTGCACCTGCTTGCTGCCATTGTTTAGCAAAACCTAGATAAGCTGGAGCATCTAAGTCTTTACGAATTTCATCCAGACCATCGTTGGCAGTAGCGCTTTCATCTTGCGGTGGGAAAGCATTGGCATAAGCACCAATTTGCACAGACTCTGGAATAAGACCTTTAATTTCATTAATTGCTTGCAAGATCACTTCAGGTTGGCAGCAGTTAAACAACACTGCTTTGGCATTTGATTGTTTGATGAACTCAGCCACTTGCTGCATATTTTCACCAGAACGAAGGAGTGCTTGTTCTTGTTTAATCTCATCTTGCAGCGTAAATGATACCCAATAGTCTTTACCATCTTGTGGTAATAACGCATGTACTGTTTCAACTTCTTTTAAGCACGATTGAGTTTCAGCGAGCCAGAAATCTACTTCTGGTGCCAATGTGTTAATGATCGGCTCAGCAAGGCTTTTAGCTTGTTCAGGTTGGAACAGGTCGGCACGATAAGAACCAAATAACGGTGGTAAGCAGCCTGCGATTTTGACATTTTTACCGCTTTCTTTAACTGCATTTTTTGCCTGTTCAATTGCAACTTTAATTAAACGCACACCGTCAGTTTCAAAGCGTTCTTGTCCAATATGAAATGGCACAACAGCATAGTTATTGGTGGTAATCACTTCTGAACCAGCATTGATAAAATCAAGATGTACTTCTTTTACTGTTTCTGGAGCTTCAATGAGTGCAAGTGCAGACCACTCTGGTTGACGAAACGGAGCGCCACGACGGGCCAATTCACGGCCTAAACCGCCATCTAAAATCTTCATAAATTACAACATAAAGGGAGAAAAAATATTTGATTAATCTAGCGTGTAGATGGATTGTGTTCAATCGCGAATATGCTCGATATATTTCTAAATAAATTAGATTGTTATGAATATTTTTTCTTAAGAGGATTTCTGTAGACGATGTTCAGTTTTACTGATGAACTTCACGTGAAAAAGATGAGGTATTTATTTGAACACATTGAATAAAAAATGATCTTATAACGCGCCAAATTGCTGCCAACTTTCGCCAGTGTGCTGCGTTTTATAATACGCTTTAAGTTGTTCAAGTTGCATAAAATGTATGCCTGACCAAATCAATAAACTAATGAATAATAAAACCTTAGATAAGCTGCGAACTTTTTCTAGGCGAGCAAAAGCTAACAGTACAAAAAATAAGGCAGGTAAAAATATAAAGAATTGAACAGGGGAGAAAAATAAATGAGCAGTACTGAAATATAACGCCGCTGCACTGATGAGCAGATTTAAAACAGAACATAGCTTTTGATATTTACCGAGCTTAAATGCATAAGCGGTGATGGCAAGTAGTACGGCTGAGCTGATGTAAATTGCTGTACCACCAATCATCCATATATAAAAACCGCTTACCAAAAGATAAGCCAGCAGCAAAAAAAGCACGAGCTTAAAACCAGATGACAAAAGGCGAGGTGATGATTTTAAAGGCGTCATAGCGAATCTAAATATCTCAGCTGAGGTCTTAAAAACAAAAGGACGAATCGAAATTCATCCTTTTGGAATTTTATTTATACATCGTCAAACTTAATTTGCTTTTGCAACTGGGGCAGCAGCAGTTTCATCGTTTGCAGCCTTGAACGGAGATGTATAGTTCAAGCCAAGTGTAGAACTTGTGTACTGGCGAACTTTGTCGAGTAACACAGGATCTTTGCTTAAGTCTTGTTTATAAGACACTACAATTTCATGAAGCTTCTGGTTCCACTTACCTTCAGTTTGCTCAGGGAAAGCTTTTTCAAGTAAGTTAAGCATGATGTATGGAGAAGTCGAAGCACCCGGAGACGCACCTAACAATGCAGTTACAGCACCATCTTTAGACGCAAAGATTTCTGTACCGAATTGAAGCGTTGCTGGTTTACCCGGTTCTTTCTTGATGATCTGAACACGTTGACCACCTTGGCTTAAACGCCAGTCTTCAGCTTTCGCATCTGGGTAGTATTTACGAAGTTCATTTAGACGGTCTTCATCTGACATCATGACTTGGCTCACCAAGTATTTAACAAGATCAAGGTTTTCCAAGCCAACAGTGGTCATTGGTAAAACGTTGTTTTTGTTGGTTGATGCAAGTAAATCAAGCTGAGAACCATTTTTCAGGAACTTGTTTGAATACGTTGCAAATGGGCCAAACAATACATATTTTTTACCGTCGATATAACGTGTATCAATATGCGGTACAGACATTGGAGGCGCACCAAGTTCAGCACGGCCATACACTTTTGCTGTGTGTTCAGCAGTAATTTTTGGGTTGTCAGTAATTAAGAACTCACCACCAACAGGGAAGCCAGCATATTGTTTCGCTTCTGGTAAACCAGTAAGTTGCAATAATTTAACTGCTGCACCGCCTGCACCGATAAATACAAAACGTGTTTTAACGTGATCTACTTTACCAGTTTTCAAATTTTTGAAAGACACAGTCCAAGTTTTGTCATCATTTTGGCTGATGCCTGTCACTTCAGTTGATGTCTGTAATTTGAAATTCGGGTTTTGATTTAAATGACCTACTAATTGTTTAGTGATTGAACCATAGTTCACGTCAGAGCCAACATCCATACGGGTCGCGGCAACTTTTTGACTTGGATCACGGTCATTCATGACTAAAGGTGCCCATTGTTTAATCACAGCAGGGTCTTCAGTAAATTTCATACCTTTGAACAACGGGCTTTGAATCATGGCAGCATAACGTTTTTCTAAGAATTGAACGTTATCGCCCCAAACGAAAGCAATATGCGGAACTGGATTAATGAATGATTTCGGTTCAGCTAAAACGCCTTGTTTTACCTGATATGACCAGAACTGTTTAGCAACTTCAAATTGAGAAGCAACTTTTTCAGCTTTGGCAATTTCCATTTTACCGTTTTTCTCTTCGGTATAGTTCATTTCCATAAAGCCAGAGTGGCCTGTTCCGGCATTGTTAAAGCCGTTTGAGCTTTCTTGAGCAACTTGATCAAGACGCTCAAACATACGAATTTGCCAGTTTGGTTCAAGCTCAGTTAAATAAGTACCAAGAGTAGCACTCATGATGCCGCCGCCAACAAGAACAGCATCAACAACTGGCTCATCTTTTGCAGTTTCAACTTGTTTTGACGTTGTTGGTCTAAACAAGAATGCAATACCTGCAATTAGAATAAGAATGATTAATACCAGAAGGTATTTCAAAAACTTTTTCATGTAAGGGGGACCTTAAAATAAGTTATTTGAGTCACTTAAGGTGTGAGGAAACCTAGACAGCGTATCCAGACAAAACGGATATAAATGCGAAAGTAAATTCTCAAAATTAGAGAACTTCGAAAAAAATAAAAATTACTTGGGATTATCGCAAACACTCTATATTTTAGACTAATTTTGCATTGACAAGACAATTTTTATAATAAATGGGGTTCATCAAAATCATAAATATGATTTATATTTAATCAAATTGAGCTTTGAAAAGATAATTTAAGCCAAATATTTTTATTTAAATATTTGAAATCAAATTAATAATTTTAATTTGATTAAAGTTAAATCATTTGAAGAATATTTGCCTATAAAAATCGATTAATTTTTATTTCATATCATATTTATGTAAATAAGCTGCTCGTAAGCGCTCATTTTCTGTCATACATTGTTATTATTAATATTGGTTATATAAAGATTAAATTAAGGGCATATCTCTGCATAAGAAATATGCCCTTTCAGATTTTATGATGCTACATAGAATGGTGCAGTTGAACGTGGTAACGCTTCACGTCCACGAATTTGGTCTGCAATTTTCTCGGCAATCATAATGGTAGTTGCATTTAAGTTACCGGTAATAATGAGCGGCATGATAGAGGCATCGACAACACGTAAACCACGCATACCGTGTACACGACCTTGACCATCTACAACAGCCATTTCATCTTCACCCATCTTGCAGCTACAAGATGGATGGTAAGCTGTTTCTGCATGGTTACGAACAAAGTCATCAAGCTCTGCATCGGTTTGCAAATGTTTGCCCGGACTAATTTCTTCACCACGATATGGGTCAAGTGCAGGTTGCTGCATGATTTCACGAGTAATACGAATTGCATCGCGGAACTCGCGCCAGTCTTGTTCAGTCGACATGTAGTTAAACAAGATACTTGGATGCTCAAATGGATCTTTCGATTTAAGTTTGATACGGCCGCGTGAAGGTGAACGCATTGAACCTACATGAGCCTGGAAACCATGTTCTTTCACTGCATTACTACCGTTGTAGTTAATAGCAACTGGCAAGAAATGATACTGGATATTTGGCCATGTAAATTCATCCGAACTACGGATAAATCCGCCTGCTTCAAACTGGTTACTTGCACCAATACCTGTACCGTTAAATAACCACTCGGCACCAATTGCAGGTTGGTTATACCATTTCAAGGCAGGGTATAAAGAAACAGGTTGCTTACATTTATATTGTAAGTACATTTCTAGATGGTCTTGCAGGTTTTCACCTACGCCCGGCAAATCATGAACCACATCAATGTCCATTGATTTTAAGAAGGTACTTTGACCCACACCTGAACGTTGTAAAATTTGTGGTGACGCAATTGCGCCTGCGCATAGTAAGACTTCGCGTTTAACCAATGCGCGTTGCAAGTTGTTTTGGTCAGCACCAATAATGTATTCAACACCAATGGCTTGCTTTTGATTAAACAATATTTTATTGGTTGTAGCGTGAGTCAGAATGGTCAGGTTTGGACGACCTTTTGCCATATCCAAATAACCACGTGCAGTACTTGAACGGCGACCTTTTGGGGTAACTGTACGGTCCATTGGACCAAAGCCTTCTTGCTGGTAACCATTTAAGTCATCAGTACGCGGGTAACCGGCTTGTACACCAGCTTCAACCATGGCATGGAACAACACATTGTTGCCATTTTTAGGAGTAGCAACGGACACAGGACCATTGCCGCCATGGTAGTCATTTTCACCAATGTCACGGGTTTCGGCTTTTTTGTAGTATGGCAAACAGTCGGCATAAGACCAGTTTTCAAGGCCCTTATGTGTTGCCCATTGTTCTAGATCCATTGCATTACCGCGGATATAGCACATGCCGTTAATTAAAGATGAACCCCCTAAACCTTTACCACGACCACATTCCATACGGCGGTTATTCATGTGTGGCTCAGGATCAGTTAAATAAGCCCAGTTATAGCGACGGCCTTGAAGAGGGTAGGCCAAAGCTGCCGGCATTTGTGTACGGAAATCCAAGCGATAATCTGGTCCACCCGCTTCTAATAATAAAACGGTGGTATCTTTGTCTTCAGTAAGACGCGCAGCGAGTACATTTCCGGCAGATCCTGCGCCAATAATAATGTAATCATATTCTTTAATATTCATAACTATCCTTTTTTTACTAACAGTTTGCCTGAGCAATCTATAAAGACTGCTCGGCATATGTGATTTAGGTTGAAGTGTTTAAAGCGATGGAGGCATTAAAAAATGCTTTGATAATCGCCAAGTTCAACTTGAATAGATTTGATACGAGTATAGTGCCCAAGCGTAGTTAAGCCATTTTCGCGGCCTACACCAGATTGTTTATAGCCACCGACTGGCATCTCGGCAGGCGATTCACCCCACGTGTTAATCCAGCAAATACCTGCTTCAATTTGGTGAATAATGCGATGAGCACGGCTGATGTCTTGAGTAACCACGCCGGCAGCTAAACCAAAGGTGGTATCGTTGGCACGACGGATGACTTCTTCTTCGGTTTCATAGCTTAAAATGCTCATGACAGGTCCAAAAATTTCTTCTTGAACAATCGCCATCTGGTCAGTGCAGTCGCTAAATACCGTCGGTAGTACATAAGCGCCTTTTGCAAGTTCGCCTTCTGTTGCGCGGCAACCGCCAATTAACACTTTAGCGCCTTGTTGTTTGCCTGACTCAATGAAAGACAACACTTTTTCCATGTGAGGGAAGCTAGTGAGTGGACCGAAGTTGGTGTCTTCAGCCATTGGGTCGCCAATGCGAATACGTTTTACACGCTCTACAACGGCTTTTTCAAAGTCGGCTAGAAGTGATTTTGGAACAAATACACGCGTACCGTTGGTACATACTTGACCTGAGCTAAAGAAGTTCGCCATGACTGCAATATCTGCTGCACGGTTCAGGTCGGCATCTTCACAAATAATCAGTGGAGATTTACCACCGAGTTCCATGGTCACTTCTTTAAGCGTAGAACCAGCAGCACTTGCCATGACTTTTTTGCCAGTTTCCACACCGCCAGTGAATGAGATTTTTTCAATCACAGGATGTTCAGTGAGCCACTGACCAATTTCACGACCAGGACCTTGCACCACGTTAAATACGCCGTCTGGAACGCCAGCTTCTGTATAGATTTCTGCAAGTTTAAATGCAGTGAGTGGAGTGGTTTCGCTTGGCTTGAAAATCATGGCATTACCCGCAGCAAGGGCAGGGGCAGATTTCCATAAAGCAATTTGAATTGGATAGTTCCAAGCACCAATACCAGCAACCACACCTAACGGTTCACGGCGTGTATAAAAGAAACTTGATTCGCGAAGTGGAACTTGTTCACCTTGAATGGCTGTTGCAAGTCCTGCGTAGTATTCGAGTACATCTGCGCCAGTCACAATGTCGACTGTAGATGTTTCGCTAAAAGCTTTACCTGTGTCGAGTGTTTCAAGACGGGCAAGCTCATCATTACGTTCACGAAGAATGTCGACAGCACGACGTAAAATACGCGAACGTTCCATGGCAGTCATGGCAGCCCAGATTTTTTGTCCTTGTTGGGCACTTTGTACAGCAGCTTCAATATCTTGTTCAGAAGCTTGCTGAAGAGTCGCGATTGTCTCGCCGTTGGCAGGGTTAATACTATTAAATGTTTTACCACTGGTTGCTTTAACGTAGCGTCCATGGATATACAATTGATGAACTTGTACATCACTCATTTTGTCTCTCCTGCAAAGGCTTGTTCGCAAATTGCAATTGCGTTTGTACATAATCGTAAGCAATGGAACGAGCAAGATTGCTGTCAAATTCGTTATGACGGCTTAAACTGCCTCGTAACCATAATCCATCAATCAATGCTGCCAAACCTCTAGCGGCAACACTGGCCTGTTGTTCATCCATTAACTTAAGAAAATAAAACTTTAAGTTGGAGTACAGGCGTTGATCATTAATCTTTTGTAAGCGGCTTAAGTCTGGTACATGCATACTTGCTGACCAAAAGTCCAACCAGACCCGCATTGCTTTTTCATTGACCTGACTAATGTCAAAGTTAGAGTCGATAATGGCCTTAATCTGGCTCTCTGGATGCGAATCTGCTTCTGCTCTGTACTGTTCGGTTTTACGACGCAGAACATTTAACATTTCTTGCATGCAGGTATTTATCAACCCTTGTTTGTCGCCAAAATAATGGCTAACAATGCCGGTCGACAGCTCGGCTTTTTTTGCAATTTGTGCAATGGTGGTATTAGATAACCCCACTTCATAAATTACGTCGAGTGCAGCGTTCATGATTTCTTCACGTCGCACATGTTCTGGTTTTACTCTGCGTTTTGTCATGGTTGTCCACATCAGCACTTTTAGTGGTGCTTAAAATTCAACATGTTAACTTGCAGAGCATCATAGCACTTTTTTATCATACTTGTTATTGATTGAACGTTCAATCAATAACAAGTATGATATGTAAAAATCAATGAATTTTTGAACAAGCTTCTAAAAATAAAGAGGTGAAATCAAAGGTTCTTAAGGATAGGATGATGCGCATAAGTACATTACTTATCACGTTATTTTGAGAAAAATACACCGATTGCAAGGAGCAATAAGATGGTGTTGAAAAGTGATGGATATTCTTCAGACCATATTCGGTTAAATCGTTTCGTATTTTGGAGTTCAGCAATCAGTATCGGTATTTTTGGCCTGCTTTTTGTGCTGTTTCCAGAAAAAAGTCAGTTTTGGCTGACCTATGTACAAGTGCAAGTAAATCACTTTTTTGGGTGGTATTACATGCTGGTTATTGTGCTGTGTCTGGGTTTTGTTGGTTGGCTCGCTTTTTCAAAAGTAGGGCAGATTCCTTTGGGAAAAGATGACGACAAACCAGAGTTTAGTTATTTGGCTTGGACTTCAATGCTGTTTTCGGCAGGGATTGGTATTGCGCTACTTTATTATGGTGTGGCCGAACCGGTTGACCATTTTTTAAGACCGCCAGAAGGCGAGGCAGGAACGATTCAGGCAGCCCGTAATGCGATGACTTATAGCTTTTTGCATTGGGGGATTCATGGCTGGGTGCTCTATGCATTGCTCGGAGTTACTTTAGGCTACTTTGCTTTTAGACAAAACTTGCCATTAGCACTTCGCTCGGCGCTTTACCCAATTTTTGGAGAGCGAGTACATGGCTTGGTGGGTGATTTTGTCGATGGTTTTGGAATTTTAGCGACGGTTATTTCCTTAGTCACCAACTTGGGAATCGGAGCATTAGTGCTGGTATCGGGCATTTGTTACTTACTGCCGCAAATTCCGGATAACTCAGCGACCTTAATTACTGCCGTGCTCATCATGATGTTCGTTGCGACGATTACGACAGTGGTTGGTATTGAAAAAGGTTTAGCATGGTTGTCGCGTATTAATTTACGTCTGCTGTATGCCTTACTTTTATTTGTATTTTTAACGGGTCCGACTAACCATTTATTAAATGGTCTGGTACAAAATACGGGCGATTATCTCAATAATTTTATTGGTAAAAGTTTTGATATGTATTTGTACAATCAAAAAGCCAGTGGCTGGTTGGGTTCGTGGACCGTATTTTATTGGGCTTGGTGGATTGCTTGGGCGCCTTTTGTCGGTATGTTTATTGCCCGTATTTCAAAAGGACGTACCATTCGTGAAGTTGTATTGGGTGTATGCCTGATTCCACTAGGCTTTACATTGGCTTGGATTTCAGTTTTTGGAAACACTGCAATTTATTTTATCTTGCAGCAAAAACAGAAAGTATTAGGTGATATGGTCTTAACTGATCCAGCATTATCTTTATTTAAATTACTCGAATATCTGCCGTTTAATCCGTACGTTGCGGGTATTGTTGTTGTAATTTGTTTCGTTTTATTTTTGACACCAGTTGGCTCTGGTACACTAATGATCGCTAATTTGTCCTCAAAAGGGGGCACCAATGATAGTGATTCACCGATCTGGTTACGCGTCTTTTGGTCTGTGGTAATTACCATTGTAAGTATTGGCTTGCTATTAGCCGGTAGTTTTAACTCCATGCAAAGTGCTGTGGTGTTATGTGGTTTACCATTTTCAGTCATTATTTTGCTCTATATGTTTGGTTTAGCCAAAGCGTTAAAGCAAGATGATTTTGACCCTCAATTAGTGAAAAAACAGTTAGCTGTTTCAAAAGACATTTCAGTCCCATCGAACTGTGGACAGAATAAAGTGACCGAGGTTTTATAACCTCAATCGATCACATCTATATATTATTTTTTTGCGTTTAAAGTCGTCTTTTCATTGTTTTAAATAAGAGTGAAAAGACGAAATTAAATATTTTGTTTTTATTTTATTCCTTGAGGATTGTATGGCAACAGATAATCCAAGAGCAGTTGATGATTTAACATTATCTAAATCTAAAAAAGACCCGCTCAACCGTGTGGTTTTTTATTTTTCAGCTGTACTTATTTTAATTTTTTCTCTCGTCACGTTTTTGTTCAACGATTTTGCAAATCGAGTCATGAATGCCGTGCTTCAGTGGGTGACTTCAACCTTTGGTTGGTATTATCTGCTCGCCGCAACATTATATATGGCCTTCGTGATTTTTATTGCCTGCTCAAGATATGGCAGTATCAAATTAGGACCTAAGCATTCAAAGCCTGAGTTTAGTTTACTGAGTTGGTCTGCCATGCTGTTCTCTGCTGGTATTGGTATCGACCTCATGTTCTTCTCGGTCGCTGAACCACTATCTCATTATATGCAACCTCCGGTCGGAGCAGGTCAAACCTATGAAGCAGCACGCCAAAGTATGGTTTGGACATTGTTTCACTATGGTTTAACAGGCTGGTGTATGTATGCCTTGATTGGTATGTCATTGGGATACTTTAGCTATCGTTATAATTTGCCGCTTACCATTCGTTCTGCACTTTACCCAATTTTCGGGAACAGAATTAATGGTGCGATTGGGCATAGTGTTGATACAGCTGCCGTGATCGGGACAATTTTTGGTATTGCAACAACCTGCGGGATTGGAGTAGTACAGCTGAATTACGGCCTACATGTGTTATTGGGGTTACCAGAAAATATCTGGATGCAATTTATCCTGATTGCTGTTGCAGTGGGTATTAGTATTATTTCGGTGACATCTGGGGTTAATAAAGGCCTGCGGATTTTATCTGAAATCAATATTTATGTTTCGGTCGGGTTATTGCTGTTTATTTTATTCTTGGGAAATACTGAGTTTTTACTCAATGCCCTTGTCCAAAATATTGGTGACTATTTAACTCGTTTCCCTGCTTTAGCATTACAAAGTTTTGCTTTTGAACAGCCTAAAGAGTGGATGAGTAGTTGGACTTTCTTCTTCTGGGCGTGGTGGATTGCGTGGTCTCCATTTGTAGGACTCTTTTTGGCACGTATCTCAAGAGGACGTACCATTCGTGAGTTTGTATGCGGTACCTTAATTATTCCACTTCTATTTACACTTACGTGGTTATCTATTTTTGGTAATAGTGCTCTGCATAGCGTTATTTTTGAAGGCAATCAAACCTTAGCAGCGACTGTGTTAGCAAATCCGGCTCATGGTTTTTATGACCTGTTAGCGCAATATCCGGGCTTTACCTTTATCGCTTCAATTGCCACCGTAACAGGACTTTTGTTCTACGTGACTTCTGCCGATTCAGGAGCTCTGGTTTTAGGTAACTTCACCACTAAACTCACGAATATCGATAATGATGCTCCACGTTGGTTAAGCGTGTTTTGGGCAGTGGCGATTGGTTTACTCACATTAGCCATGCTCATGACCAACGGCATTACAGCCTTGCAAAACGCAACTATTATTATGGGTTTGCCGTTTAGTTTTGTGATGTTCCTTGTGATGGCAGGGCTTTATAAGTCACTCAGACTTGAAGATTACAGGCATGCTAGTCGCAGTATGAATGCGGCACCAGTGGTAGGGAACGTTGATATTCTGAACTGGAAACAGCGTTTAACTCGAGTCATGCATCATCCGGGAACCACTGAAACACAGCGCATGCTAGATACGGTGTGTTTGCCAGCTGTTCAGGCTGTTGCTGATGAGTTGATTAAGCAGGGTATGAATGTGGACGTGCAGCAAACCCCGCTTGAAGATGAAGATACGCTTTACCATTTAGATCTGACTATCCATTTGGAAGAAGAGCAAAACTTTGTTTATCAGATCTGGCCTGTACGCTATAGCGCGCCGAACTTCAGTCAGCGTGTAAAACGAGGCAAACAGTTCTATTTCCGACTTGAAACCTATCTTTATGACGGCTCGCAAGATAACGATCTGGTTGGCTACAGTAAAGAACAGGTCATTAACGATATTTTAGATAAATATGAAAGACATATGACGTTCTTACATATTAATCGTATTAGCCCCGGGAATCGTCCATTGTTCCCAGATCCACAAGCTTAAGAGGAAAATGCATGGCTTCTCCTTATCTACATTCTTTTGCTTTATTTTTCTCGTTGCTCAATCCATTTTTAATGAGCATTTATATGATTGGCCTGATCCGCCATTCAGAAGCCAAGGTGTTTAATAAAGCACTGATTCAGGGAAGTTTGATTGCTTTTGTCGTATTCATGCTATTTGCATGGGGCGGCGAAACAATTTTTAGTAAATATCTGAATGTACGTTTTGAAGCCTTTCAGATTTTTGGAGGCCTTATCTTTTTGGTGATTGGCTACCGCTATGTGTTTCAGGGTGCCGACACCATTGGAGAAATGCGTGGTGCTCCAGAACATCTGGCTGGCACCATTGCCATGCCGTTTATGATCGGTCCAGGGACTATTAGCGCTGCGGTAGTCACAGGAATTGAAATGTCAATTGGTGAAGCAGCCCTAGTGATTGCCTTCACTTTGTTTTTAACTTGCAGTATTTTGATTTTAATGAAATTTTCACATGATCATTTACGCTATAAACATGCCAAGCATATCGACCGCTATTTTGATATTGTTGGGCGTTTATCTGCTTTATTAATTGGTACGATCGCCATTGATATGATCATTAATGGTGTGACAGGCGTCATTAATAAAGTTTAGCAAGTCACTCATAACAACCTGCTATGCCATTGAACATGGAATAAAATGGCATAGCATCTTCTAAAAAATTCTAAGATAAATAAAACAGCTTTAAAAAATAACTTTAAAAATAGTGTCTTAAAAAATTAAATTTTAAAAAACAATCAAATATATTAAAAAATACAATGCTATGTTGTGGATTTAAGCATGTTTTTTTTGTGAATTATCAACCATAATGTTGACTGAGCTTGTTTTAAGACAGAGTTGAGCTATGCCTACATTAGATGAAATGACCACAGCAACTGATGATCAGTCTGAATTGACGATGTCAGTTTTGATGACGCCTGATATGGCAAATTTTTCAGGTAATGTTCATGGTGGTACGATTCTAAAACTACTAGACCAAGTCGCTTATGCTTGCGCAAGTCGTTATTCGGGTGGCTACGTGGTGACTTTATCTGTAGATAAAGTAAATTTTAAAGAACCTATTTATGTAGGTGAGCTGGTGACCTTCTTGGCAAGTGTGAACCATGTAGGTCGTACTTCAATGGAAGTCGGAATCCGTGTTGAAGCGCAAAATATCCAGAAGCGGACAGTGCGCCATACCAATAGCTGTTATTTCACGATGGTTGCTGTTGATGAACAGGGCAAGCCATGTGAAGTACCTCAATTAAATCTCAATACAGAATGGAAGCGTTGCCGCTTTGAAGCTGCTGAGCATCGTAAGGTTTTACGTCTGCAAGAAAACCACAACCCATCTTGTAGCATGTATAAGAAAACTTCTTAAAAAAAATACATCGAATTAAAAAAGGATCGAACCGCAGCATGGTTCGATCCTTTTCTTCTTTACCAAAATTCAGCGTCCATTTTTCATTTCAGTAAAATTATCTCTGAGCTTGGAGGAGAATGCTGAGAGAATTAACGAGCTGCAGGAGCAGCTTCAGAAGCAGAACCTACAGCATCAGATGCAGCATTTGCAGTGTTTGCTTGTTCTTGAGTTGAAACAACAACTTTTTCTTCACCAGCAGTGTTATGTGCTTGGTCGTGCTTAGAAGCAGCAAAAGTTGAAGCAGCAGTTAAAGCAAGTGTAGTAGCGAGTAAAGTTTTAGCTAATTTCATTTTATGGCATCCTTAAATTTCATTTAAAAATAAATTAAACCTAATCGTTCATACATACCTGAAACCTGTATGGCTGAATGACTAAGCTAGGACACATGCTAAGCCGAGCTTGGTATTACATCAATTAACTTAACAATCTATTACGGCTATCTTAACAATATGAAATATACGGGTCATTTATGTGAGCAATCTGTAAAATAAAAGGGCTTAAATACACCTTAAAATGTGAAAAAATATTTCTTATCGAATGAAAAAAGATCAACTTTGTTACGTAAACCTAACACTCTGGCATGAATTGTGAATGCGCCTAAATAGAATATTCCGTTTGAATTATAATTATCCAGAGTTAATATAGATTTTAAATGAGATGTATGTCACATATTAACTATTTTGGCCTGATAATTGAAAAGTATATCTTCAAAGTGAAAAATCATTTTCATGCTACTTAAACAGTGATATATCTTTCTTAGTTTTTTGAACCTTGTTGATTTGAGCCGCTTGTGAAACTGATTGCCCCAAAAACTGTTCCTACCCATATTATTTCCGGTTTTTTAGGGGCAGGAAAAACCACATTATTACAGCATTTATTAAGCCAAAAGCCTAAAGATGAGGTTTGGGCTGTATTAATGAATGAGTTTGGACAAATTGGAGTAGACCAACAACTCTTACCTCAAGATGAAGGATATGCAGTCAAAGAACTATTAGGCGGTTGTTTATGTTGTAGCAGTCAATTGCCGATGCATATTGCTTTAGCCCGTCTATTGAGTGAACAAAAGCCAGATCGACTCTTTATTGAACCGACTGGACTTGGACATCCTTCTCAGTTATTTGACCAACTGACTGAGCCTCATTGGCAAAGTAGTTTAGCCATGCGAGCACTGATTACGGTGGTAGATGGCAGTCGTTTACACGATACCAATTGGGTTAAACAAAACCTTTATGAAGATCAGTTAAAAGCTGCCCAAATTGTGGTGGTGTCACATACCGATGTGATGACTTTT
Organism: Acinetobacter sp. AOR18_HL; assembly: GCF_027855145.1. Classification (NCBI taxonomy): domain Bacteria; kingdom Pseudomonadati; phylum Pseudomonadota; class Gammaproteobacteria; order Moraxellales; family Moraxellaceae; genus Acinetobacter; species Acinetobacter sp. AOR18_HL. The sequence goes on along the minus strand of NZ_JAKTIG010000061.1, from coordinate 143,089 downwards.
GAAGATGATCAAGCGCTTGAGTTATTAAAAGACGAATACCAGCCTTATCACCAAGAGTGGATTAAAACTGAACATGGTCAGTTAGCGTTAAATAAAATTGATGTAGCTGCTCGTTTAACTGAGCGATTTATACAACCTTTACTTAAACTTCAAAAACAAATGACTGAAACCGAGGTTAAGAAGGAAATTCAGCAATTACCTTATCATTATGTCGAGTCGGCACAAGGCTATATTGTGGCAGGTTGGAAATTACCTAAACGCTGGAAATTCGATTTTTATAATTTGCTAGATTTATTATGTGCGCAGCAAGACTGGCTTCGAATTAAGGGAATTTTTAACACAGATCAAGGGTGGAAAGTTTTTAACTTTAATCCTGATCAGTTTAATTATAAGTCTGGTGAAGAGGGCATTGATAACCGTATTGAAATCATTAGCGAACATAACCATGATTGGTTAGCTTTTGAAACAGCATTACTTGCCTGTCAGCTTGAAGAATAGAGAACATTAAACCAAAAGTAATTCAATGTTCTCTGAAGAGTGGGATTAAGGTTGGCTATCTAACACAGCTTTAGCTTGCGCATGGTCAATATCTTTTTCCCAGTGAGCAATCACTACGGTCGCGACACAGTTACCAATTAAGTTGGTACAGGCACGAATAATTCCGATAAACCAGTCGACTGAAAGTAGAAGCACTAAGCCAATTGCAGGGAGACTTGGTATCACTGAAAGCGTGGCTGCAAGAATAACTAAAGCCGAGCCGGGAATGCCGTGCGCCCCTTTAGATGTGATGAGTGAAACCAGCAAAATAGCCAGTAAGTCATGCATAGACAAATTAATATTGCAGGCCTGTGCAATAAAGATCACGCCTAAAGTTAAGTAAATTGAAAAGCCATCTAGATTAAATGAATAACCAGTTGGAATAACCAGACCGACAGTTGAATCTTTAATTCCCAAATTTTTGAGTTTTTTCATAATTTGAGGAAGAACAGAGTCAGAAGAAGCGGTACCTAAAACAATAGCGAGTTCATCTTTAAAATAGCCCACAAATTTGAAAATGTTGAGACCGGCAAGTTTTAAAATCGAACCTAAAACAATAACGACAAATAAAATGCAGGTTGCATAAAACAGTAAAACTAAATAACCCAATTGTAAGAGTGAATCTAAACCAAATTTAGCAGTGGTATAGGCGACTGAACCGAATACACCAATTGGAGCTAAACGAATAATAAGTCCCATAATTTTAAAGAAGACTTCCGAAAAAGCTTCAAGCGCTTGACGTACCAGCTCTGCTAAATGTTTAGGAATTAAAAGTAGGGAAACACCAAATAAAATAGCGATCAATAAAACCTGTAAAATATCGCCGTTTGCAAAAGCAGCAGTGAAGGTCTTCGGAATAATATTGAGTAGAAATTCCGAACCCGTATGCATCTCGTGGGCACGTTCGGTATACGTACTTAAATCTTTTGCATCTAAATGGCTAATATCGATATTCATACCGACGCCCGGTTTAAATACATAAGCCACAATAATGCCTAAAATTAAGGCAATACTGGTGACCACTTCAAAATAAAGAATGGTTTTTGCACCGACTTTGCCCATTTTTTTAATGTCGTTTGCACCATAGATTCCCAGTACAACCACACAAAACACAATTGGTGCAATCAGCATCTTAATTAAAGAAATAAAACCATCACCTAATGGCTTTAGAGAAAGGGAGAAATCATGAAAGCCGATTCCAACTGCAACCCCAAGAAAGAGAGCACAAAGAACCTGTAAAAATAAACTACGCTTGAGCTTTAGCCACATAAGTCATCAATTTTAGCAAGAGGAAAATATCTCTCTCTAAAGCAAAAAGCCGGCCAACTATAAAATAAGCTGAGTGTTTTGGAAGAATATGCAAATTTCACATGACTATGCTTTGGATTGTTCAGTTTTTTTATAATTTCTTATCCAAAATCGAGTATCCTTAGCGCCAAATTTTGGGACATATTAATCATGGCGCTTAAAGCAACAATTTATAAGGCAGACTTGAATATTGCCAATATGGATTACCATATTTATGGTGATTATCAACTGACGCTTGCCTTGCATCCTTCGGAAACTTTAGAACGCTTAATGGTTCGTTTGATGGCCTTTGCTCGTTTCGCAAGTGATGAGCTTGAGTTTACTAAAGACCTTTTTGAAACTGACGAGCCAGCGTTATGGCAAAAAGATTTAACGGGTCAGTTAGAAACATGGATTGAAGTTGGTTTGCCATCTGAAGATAAAGTCAAAAAAGCCAGTGCACGTTGTAAAACAGTGGCGATTGTTGTTTATGGCACACAAGTCGAAGACTGGTGGAAACGAAACAGTAAAATTAAAACGTTAAGTAACGTTCAGGTTTGGCAAATTGCCCCTCAAAGTACAGTAGAGCTAGAGCAACTGTGTGAACGTACGATGCAGCTTCAATTAAATGTCATGGACAACGAGTGGACGCTTTTAGGTGAAAAGGGCCAGGCAACTGTTGTGTGGACACAGTTACAGTAACACAGAAAAGCGCAACAAATTCTACAGATTCAGTTGGTACACTAATGTACCAACTGCGATTTTAAAGATTCAGATTAAGGGGTAAACCATGTCAAATGAATTGGAAATTATCGATTTAAAAGTAGGCGAGGGTAAAGAGGCTGTTAAAGGCGCTTTAATCACGACTCACTATACAGGTTGGTTAGAAGATGGCACAAAATTCGATTCTTCAATTGACCGCGGTAATTATTTTGAATGTGTGATTGGAACAGGCCGTGTAATTAAAGGCTGGGACCAAGGCATTATGGGAATGAAAGTTGGCGGCAAGCGTAAATTAATCGTACCTGCTCATTTAGCTTATGGCGAGCGTAAAATGGGTAAGATTATCCCAGCTAATTCTAATTTAATTTTTGAAATTGAATTATTCGATGTCAAAACTCGTGACTAGTGAAGAACTTAAAGCCCTTTAGAGGGCTTTCTTGTTTATATGAGCTTTAAATATAAATACATTATTAATTTATATTTTAGCTTTATGAATATTTAAGATTATTTTCAGATTATTTGATTATAAATGCTAACTGAAAAACTGTTCATTTGTGGGCAGGATGATATTAAGACCAAATTTCAAAAAAGTTTGCGTTCTAAAAATCAAACTTCGCATAAATAATCTATATTGTTATTGAGACGCTATTTCATGATTATCCGCTTTGCATCTCCTTTGTTGAACATATCACTTGGCTTGGCTTTGGCTGGCTTGTCGGGTATGGCATTAGCCAAACCACCTAAACTGGACGCATCAACACTTACGGTGATTGGTTATCATGAAATTACCGATACTAAAAATGCATTAATTCCTCAATATGCAGTAACGACGCAACAATTTACACAGCATGTTGAATGGCTGCAAAAAAATGGATTCCATTTTATTACGGTTGATCAGTTGATCCGTGCTCATCAAGGTAAATTTCAACTACCTACAAAACCTGTTCTATTAACTGTAGACGATGGTTATCAATCTTTTTATCAAAATGCTTATCCTATTATTAAAGCTAAAAAAATTCCGGTTGTTCTAGCTGTCGTAGGTTCATGGTTAGAGCCAAAAGCAGGGCAGAAAGTCGATTTTTCAGGGGAAGAAATTCCACGTGACAAAATCTTAAGCTGGCCTGAGCTGAAAGAGATGCAAGATAGTGGCTTTGTTGAGATCGCAAGCCATAGCTATCATTTGCACCGTGGTATTACAGGCAACCCACAAGGCAACTCTGAACCTGCTGCAACAACTCGTTTTTATGATGTAAAAACTCAAACTTACGAGAACGATGCACAATATCAGTCACGTATCTATAACGACTTAAAGAAAAATAACGAACTACTAAAAGCACACGGCTTACGTTCACCACGTATTATGGTCTGGCCTTATGGTCGCTATAATATGCAAACTGTTCAAATTGCTAAAAAGCTGGGTATGCCAATTACCATTACACTTGATGATGGGGCTGATCACGCAAAACAATCTCTACAAAATATGAGCCGTATTTTGGTAGAAGGCGATATGACGACTGATGATTTGGCTCAAGAAATTAAAAATCGTGAATTGAATTTAACGGATAACAATCGTCCGCAAAAAATTATGCATATCGATCTGGACTATATTTATGATCCAGACCCGAAACAGCAAGAGCGTAATCTAGGTCACTTATTAGACCGAATTAATGCGATGGGTGTAAATACTGTCTATTTACAAGCATTTTCAGATCCAGATGCCAATGGCTCTGCCGATATGGTTTATTTCCCGAACCGTCACCTTCCAATGCGTGCCGACTTGTTTAACCGTGTAGCATGGCAAATTCAAACCCGTACGCCTGTAAGTCGTATTTATGCATGGATGCCTTTATTGGCATGGGAACTACCAAAAACTGATCCAGTTTCTAAAGATTTGGTAGTGACTCAGCAGGCAAAATCTGGTGAACACCTCAACATGGGGTATATCCGTTTAAGTCCGTTCTCAGCAGACGCACGCCAAACTATTCGTGAGATTTATCAAGATTTGGCTAAGTTATCTTCATTTAACGGAATTTTATTCCATGACGACGTCACCTTATCTGACTATGAAGATGCAAGCCCAGATGCCTTAAAAGCTTATGCGAAACAAGGTTTACCTACAGATTTGGCAAAAATTCGCGATAACGATCAAGATTTGCAAAAGTGGACTGCATATAAGACAAAATATCTAGATGATTTTGCAATGCAACTTGTTGATGACGTGCGACAATATGAACCGTTCTTGCTCACCGCACGTAACTTATATGCGCAAGTTGCTTTAAAACCATATGCAGAAAACTGGTATTCACAATCGCTTGAAGAGTCGTTAAAACGCTATGACTTTACGGCTATTATGGCAATGCCGTATATGGAACAGGTCGATAACTCTGATCAATTCTATAAAGACATGATTGATCGTGTGAAACAATATCCAAATGGCATTAAGAAAACTGTTTTTGAATTACAGGCAACCGACTGGCGTAAAAACGAAAAGGTACCTTCAACTGAAATGGCCGCAACAATTCATTCTCTTTATCAGCAAGGTGTAATGCATGTCGGATATTACCCAGATGACCCAATTAAAGATCAACCGGATGTGGACACTATGCATAAAGCATTTGCTGAAAAATCATCTCGTCTTGTGCCGTAGTTGAGGCTAAAACATGACAATCTTTGCTGCAATATGGTCGCATGCCTTAAAATTCGTTTTCTATTATCCATTATTCATGTCGTATTTATGGATGATTGGCGCGATCATTTTCTATTGGAAAGAACGTCAGGCTCCGCCTTACGATCAACCTGCTCCATTAGAGAGTTATCCAAAAGTCGCTGTGTTAATTCCTTGTTTTAATGAAGGGGATAATGCAGAAGAAACCATTAGCCATGCGTTAAAACTGGACTATCCTCATTTTGAAGTGATTGCGATTAATGATGGTAGCTCGGACAATACAGGCGAGGTACTCGACCGTTTAGCAGCACAACATGAAAAACTCCGTATTGTTCATTTGGCTCAAAACCAAGGTAAAGCCATGGGGTTGCAAGCCGGAAGCTTAATGACCGATGCCGAGTTTTTAATTGGTATTGATGGGGATGCTTTACTTGATCCTCATGCAGCAAAGTGGATGATTCGTCATTTTCAGGAAAATCCAACAGTTGCAGCTGTGACGGGTAACCCACGTATCCGTACTCGCTCAACTTTATTAGGGCGTATTCAGGTCGGTGAGTTTTCTTCGATTGTCGGCATGATTAAACGTGCACAACGTACCTTTGGACGCTTATTTACCGTATCGGGTGTAATTACCGCTTTTCGTAAGAGCGCTGTTCACCAAGTGGACTATTGGTCACCAAATATGTTGACTGAAGATATCGATATTACGTGGAAATTGCAGCGTGCAGGCTGGGACATTCGTTTTGAACCGAATGCCTTAGTCTGGATTTTAATGCCTGAAACTTTAAACGGTTTGTGGAAACAACGTTTACGTTGGGCTATGGGTGGAGCACAAGTATTAATTAAAAATATTGATGTGTTCACTAAGCCAAAATTAAATTTTTTATGGCCATTAATGTTTGAGCTGTGCTTAACCTTAGTTTGGTCATATTTAATGCTCGCGATGGCTTTATTATGGTTGGTACATTTTATTTTACCAGTCCCTGCTTTAGCCGTTGTGAGCTCTCCATTTTTACCGTATGGTAGCGGTATTTTATTGGGGGCGACTTGTCTCATTCAGTTTGCTTTAAGCAAATGGATGGATAGTCGTTATGAACCACATCTAGGAAAAAACTATTTCTGGATGATCTGGTATCCATTGGTCTTTTGGCTAATCACCATCTCGGCAACTATTGTGGCATTTCCGAAAGTTTTAAAACGTGGAGATGAGAAACGTGCGCGTTGGGTGAGCCCGGATCGGGGCATTCGTGGATGAAATGCAAGAGTCATGAGATTTTAAAGATCGTGCTGTATTGATGTCTGGGGAAAACCGCAGCACTTCGTTAGGTAAAGAGAGAAATGAAGACAAATTCGTTGATTATTGATTTACGCCGTCAATTACCATGGCATAAACGCTATGCTTCTACAACAAGCACGGCCATGATGTGGGCGGTTTGGTTGTTGCTGTGGCGTCCATTTGTACTGATCTGGGTATTGGCTGAACTCCAAAAAACACATTTAGTTCACCGTTTGTTTAGTGCCTTTGGTTTGGGCATTGAACATGGCATTACTGCGTTAATTGCTTGTGCAATTTGCTTATTGTTGTGGAGTCATGTGCTGCCTGAGCATCGTGTTGGCGGTAATGCGCTTAAAGCAAAACAGACAGATGATTATGCGCGCTATTTTGATTTACCTGAACATGAAATTGAGCAGGGACGTAGTCAGAAAATTACAGTCGTTCACCATGATGAATTAGGTAAAATCGTTAGAGTTGAATAAAGAAGATTAATGAAAATTAATGAAAAAAGCCCGCATCATGTGGGCTTTTTTTACGCTAATTTCAGTATATCCATAAGTTTTAAACTGTAGAGTGCAGTGCTTGTGCGGGTATTATTTACCTTTGAAAACAGGCGGTCTTTTTTGCAACATGGCAAACACACCTTCTTGAACATCTTCTGTGGTGAGTAAAGGCTGAAGATGACCCTGTAATTGGCTAAAAGCAGTTTCATAACCTTCATTAATGGCTTCGCGAGCAGAGGCGAGAGTCGCTTTTACAGCAAGAGGAGCAGCTTGCGAAACATATTCAGCAAGTTCTATTGCACGGTTGAGCTGAGAGCCTTCTGGGCATATTTCGGTAATCAGGTTCATGTCAAATGCTGCTTTTGCATCGAAAAAGTCACCAGTGAGTAAATAACGCATGGCTTTGGCCCAGCCTGCGGCTTGAGTAAAACGTGCAGTAGCTCCGCCAAAAGGTAAGATGCCACGTTGAACTTCCATTTGAGCAAATTGTGTATTTTCACTCGCAATCGTAATATCTGCGTTAAGAAATAGTTCTATACCAGCGGTATAACAATAACCTTGTACCGCTACTATCAAAGGTTTACTGAGCTTTTGGCCGATTGTGCCCCAAGGGTTAATCTCATTTTCACTAAAATCAAAAACACCTGTAGCGAGTTTAGGTTGTAACTCAACTAGGTCTAAACCAGCTGTAAAATGATCGCCATGAGCAAAAATAACCGCGCAGCGCAGGGCATCATTATTTTCATATTCAGTGAGTGCTAGTGATAAGTCTTTGATCATGTGACTATCAAAAGCATTACGTTTTGCTGCCCGATCTAGACCAATTAAAAAAATATGCCCGCGAGTTTCACGGCTGACTTTTCCTTCTTGATTTGACATATTGTCATGCTCTTTATTTGTCTTTAATCATGTTTTAAACAATCATTTAAAAACTAGCAAATATAATTTGTTGATGACTCGATCAGTATTTCTTTTGTCTATGTATTGAAGTAAATCAAATTCATGCGAAAGGACCAATCCTAAGATAACTTTAATTTCCATCATTTATTTAAATTAGCAGTTTGCTTAGCTTTATATTTTTCTCATAATACCTCGTCAAATTGATCTCAATAAGCAGCTGTTTTATGTCACCTCTAGAAATCTTTGCGGTCTTGATTAGCCTGATTGGAGTCGGATTAACGGTAATCCGTAATATGTGGTGTTGGCTGTTTAATTTCTTTGCCTTTGTTTTATATGCGTATTTGTTTTACGAATTTAAGCTATATGGCGAAACGATTTTGCAGTTCTTTTTTATGGTGGTAAATTTTTATGGCTTTTACTACTGGCTTAAAGGAAAGCAGCAAGATCACGATATTCGAATTGAACCGATTGCAGTTCAAACCGCTATCATCCAAATGATTATTGCTGCGGTAGGTGGTTTGCTTTTTGGCTTAATTCTTAAAAACTTTACCGATGCAGCAGTTCCTATGCTCGACTCACAACTTGCCGCATTTAGTTTGCTCGCAACGTATTGGACTAGCCGAAAACATATTGCGACTTGGATACTTTGGGTATTTGTCGATATTATTTATGTCGGGATGTTCATCTATAAAGATTTATTTTTAACAGCTGCGTTATATGCAGCATTTGTTATGATGGCCGCTTATGGTTGGTATCAATGGGAAAAAGTTAAAAAGAAACAGCTTTTAGCCTCAAACCAGCTTTAATTTGGAGAGCGATCATGTTGTTGAGCTTAGAGGTTTATAAACAACAACAGTTTGATCAAATGGCTGCAAAAATAATGGCCAAGCCAAAAGAATATTGTGAATTTAATTCTGTATCTGATTTTTATAACGCTGCATGGCTCAACGGTTTTCCACAAGGTAGCCAGATTTCAGCTACTGGTTTAGATGATGGTGCTGAAGAGTTTTATGCAGTTATTCAGTTTAAACAACAGTATTTGAAATTTGATATTAAAGAAAATAATTCGACAATTATCTTTCAGGATATGAATGGGAATGTTTTAAAAAGTAATTTTTGATTTATAAAATAAAATCTAAAAAAAAGCGACTTAACGTCGCTTTTTTTTAATAAATAAATTTGGAAATTTTATTCGCTGTTTCAACAACTAGGTTTGCGATATCTTCTTTAAATGTTCTTTCATCGTAAGTGGTAATTGGACAACTTACAGAGATAACAGCGACCATTTTACCATTTGACTGTTTAAAAATAGGCGCCGCGCAGGCTGCCATATCGTGATTGTAATGACCCCAGCTCACCATGGTTTTTTGAGTTTTTACGTATGAAAGCCTTTGCAATAACGCTTTTAAATTGGTTGGCGTCAGTTCAGAGAAACTGTCCCAATCGCTAAAATTGCGGTAACGCTGACGTACTTCAGTTTCAGGTAAATCAGATAAAAGCATTTGACCAATCACGGTTGCATGGGCAGGCCAGCGAGTTCCTAAACTAATGTTGCTCGTGAAGGTTCCCATCGACTGGATATTATTTACAAAGACAATATGAGTGCCTTCTAAAATAGAAAGATGTACCGCGAGTTTGGTCTGGTCACGTAGTTCTTTCATTAAAGGTGTCGATAAATCAAGTAATGAAAGTTTAGATAAACTGTTAAAACCAAGTTCCATGACTTTGGAATCGAGAGCATAAGTTTTTTGAGATGCTTTTCTTAAATAACCGCAAGATTCGAGTGTATAAATCAAACGAAATGCACTAGAACGGTTCACTTCTAAAATTTCAGCAATTTCTGTAATGGTCATTTCTTGCGCTTGTTGATTAAATGCTTGCAAGATAGCTAAACCCCGTACAAGTCCGGGAACTAAATATCGGTCATCATTTTTTGTTGTTTCCGATTCGTGCGAATCTTCTTCAATTGCTATGCTCATTCGTGTCATTTTCCTATAAATAAAACATGATTCAATTTGGGGCATGCTGCTTTATTTTATAACTATTGTAATTGTTAAAAATGCATAAAACAATTTTTATATTTAAAACTTTGTTTCCTTCTTGAAACGTAACAAAATATTTAAAAATTAGTAAACTAATGAATTTTATAATTATTTTTACTTTGACAAAAAATGATCAAGGGGATTATGCTTAGCTTGTGTTTTGAAAATCAAATTATGTTTTGTATATAAAACAAAATGAGGACGCAAGGTATGAGTTGGATCTCAGTTTGTCAGCAGGGTGACGTTAGCGAAGATGAGCCGAAAGCCATCGAAATTGAAGGGAAAAAAATAGGCGTATTTTTCGTCGATGAAAATTACTTTGCTATCGAAAATGTTTGCCCTCATGCGTATGCCTTATTAACCGAAGGATTTATCGAAGATCAGACTGTTGAATGTCCATTGCACGAAGCAATTTTTGACATTCAAACAGGTGAGCTAAAAAGTGGGCCAGGGTGTAGAAACCTATGTACGTACCCAGTTCGTGTTGAAGGACAGGATATTCAAATTCAACTCTAGTCCTCACATGTACAAGGAAGCAGAACAATGAAGACATTTAATGAAAAGTTGGCAAGCTGGATTCATGCAACGCCGGCAACCGAAGCAGGTATCAACAATATTCAAATTCCAGGTCAATCTGAATTGTTGGTTTGGCAGACACGTTATAAAGAGCCAACTCTCTATGAACAGGATTTTGTAAAAAACTTGATTCAGGCATTTTCTGCGGGCGCAACAGAGTTAGATGACGTTGTTTCTGCACTTAATCAACAGGGTTTCCGCTGTGAATCTGGTGATGAATGGACTTCTGCAAGCTTTACAGAAGAAATGCAACGTTTAGGTTATTGATTCAGGGAAGAATAAAATGAACGCAATCGTATCAACTTCACAAAGCGCTGAAGAATATTTAGAACTTGGTTTACGTGACCAATGGCATCCGGTTTTGGCAAGTTGGGAAGTCGCTGCTAATCCAGTCGGTATTACCCGTTTAGGCGAAAATATCGTGGTTTGGCGTGATGCCGAAGGTCAGGTTCATGCACTTGAAGATCGCTGTCCACACCGCGGTGCTCGTCTTTCCCTAGGTTGGAACTTGGGTGACCGAGTTGCTTGCTGGTATCACGGTGTTGAAGTTCGTGCTGATGGTGTAGTTGCTGATGTGCCAGCGGTTCATGAATGTCCAATGACCGGCACTAAATGTTTAAAGAACTATCCTGTCATTGAGCAACATGGCGCAATCTTTATCTGGTTTGGTATTGATGCAAATGAACAACCAGCACCGCTTGAGTTCCCAGAGCAACTTGCAAGTGAAGAGTGGAGTGCGTTCCTTTGCCAAGCAGACTGGAAAGTAAACCATCAATACGCGATTGATAATGTGATGGACCCAATGCACGGGACCTATTTACATGCGACATCGCACTCGATGGCAGATGGTGAACGTACTGCAGAGATGAAGCACCGCACGACCGATAATGGCTTTGTTTTTGAAAAAGAAGGTCAAACAGGTGTGAACTTTGACTGGGTTGAATATGGTTCAACAGGTGCAAGCTGGTTACGTCTTTCAATTCCATACCGTAAACAATTTGGCCCAGGTGGTGAATTCTGGATTGTGGGTTATGCAACGCCAATTGATGCCAACAATACTCGCGTATTTTTCTGGCGCTGCCGTAAGGTGAGTGGTTGGCAACGTAATGTATGGCGTTTCTTATATCGCAATCACTTAGAACAATTGCATTGGGATGTATTGGAACAAGACCGAATTATTTTAGAAAATCTTGCGCCAAATGCGCGTGAAAAAGAGTTTCTCTATCAACACGATGTTGGTCTTGCACGTTTACGCCGTTTAATGAAAAAAGAAGCTGAGAAGCAATTAAAGAAAATTGCTGCACTAAATGCATCAAACCGTATCGAGATGCAGGAAGAAGCTCATGGCTAATGTAGCGTTGTTGCAAGGCAAAAAAGTTTTAGTGACTGGTGCTGCGCGTGGTTTAGGTAGAGATTTCGCTCAAGCGATTGCCGAGGCAGGTGCTGAAGTTGTGATGGCAGATATTTTGTCTGACTTGGTGCAACAAGAAGCACAGGCGTTACAGCAACAAGGGCTAAACGTTCATGCTGTCACCGTTGACCTTGCCAATGCAGACTCTATTGAAAATGCGGTTGCAAAAAGTGTGGAAGTATTACAAGGACTAGATGGCCTTGTGAACTGTGCGGCACTGGCAACCAATGTCGGTGGAAAAAATATGATTGATTATGATCCTGAACTTTGGGATCGGGTCATGAATATTAATGTGAAAGGCACATGGCTCATCAGTAAGACATGCGTTCCCCATTTAAAGCAATCGGCTGCAGGCAAGATCATTAATGTTGCTTCCGATACAGCACTTTGGGGCGCACCGAACCTGATGGCTTATGTTGCTAGTAAAGGTGCAATTGTTGCCATGACGCGTTCAATGGCAAGAGAGTTGGGACAATCTAATATCTGTGTCAACACATTGTCATCGGGCCTTACTCTGGTTGAAGCAACCGAGTATGTGCCTCAAGAACGTCACGATTTATATGTCAACGGAAGAGCGATTCAACGTCAGCAACTTCCACAAGATTTAAATGGAACAGCATTGTATCTACTGTCGGATTTGTCCTCTTTTGTGACAGGTCAAAATATTCCGGTCAATGGCGGTTTTGTCTTTAACTAAGGAGTAGTCAAATGATTACAGGGATCGAGATTTTAAAGTTTGGAGTTGAAGATAGAGCCGCTTCAAACAAGTTTTTGGCAGATTTTGGTTTAAGCAAAAGTACTTCGGATATTGAAGGCACTGATCTTTACCAAACCCAAAATGGTAGCAAGATTTATCTATTTAATTGTGATGATGAGCGTTTGCCGACTGCTATTGAACAAGGTTCAACTTTACGTGAAGTGACTTGGGGCGTTGATAGTGCTCAAGACCTTGATGACTTGGCAGCTCGTTTGGCCGATGTAGAAGGTTTTAAACGTACTGAAAATACAGTTGAGTGTATTGACCCAAATGGCATGACCATTCGTTTTGAACAAAGTTTTGTTAAAGAAGTACCTGAACTTAAAACGGAAGGTATTAACCAATACGGCAACATTCAACGTGTGAATGCAGCAAGTCCTGTCTATGAAAAAGGTCAACCTGTTGCGATTGGACATGTGGTGTTCTTCACACCGGATTTGGCAACAACTGAAAACTTCTATATTGAAAAAGTAGGTTTCCATTTATCTGATGCTTACAAAAATCGCGGTGCATTCTTACGTTGCCGCGGTGAAGGTTATCACCATGATTTATTCTTGCTCAGTGTTCCAAATAAACCTGCTGGCTTAAATCACGTTGCGTTTGTAGTACGTGATATCCATGAGGTGATTGGGGGCGGTTTAAATATGAATCGTTCGGAGTGGTCAACCTTTATTGGACCAGGACGTCATCCAATTTCTTCTGCTTATTTCTGGTACGTCAACTCACCATTAGGTGGTGCATTTGAATACTACACCAACGATGATTATTTGACAGAAGAATGGCAACCACGTGTAGAAGAACATCGTCTAGAGCTTTTCACTGAATGGGCGATTGAGGGTGGTCTTGATGACACAACCCGCCGTCAGGTGAAGCCTGTTTAACAGGTATTGCTTTACAAGGAAGATGGCTATGGAAAAGATCGTAATTGTAGGTGCCGGACAGGCAGCGGGTTGGGCAGTAAGTACCTTGCGTCAAAATGGGTATGTGGGTGAAATTCACGTGGTTTCAAATGAAGATCAAGTGTTTTATGAACGTCCGCCATTGTCTAAGCAAGTACTTTCAAAAGAAGCAACGTATGAAAGTTTGAATCTGTTCTCTCCTGAACAGGTTCAAGAGTTCAACGTTCAATGGCATAAACCGGAAATTGCGACAAAAGTCGATCGTGAGCAAAAACAGGTTCATTTAGAAAGTGGTCAGGTTTTGCCGTATGACAAATTGCTGATTGCAACTGGAAGCCGTGCGCGTGTACCCGTCAATACATGGCAGTTCATTCCAAATGTTGTGACTTTACGCAATGTGCATGACTGTGAACGTTTGGCTGAAATTTTAAAGAATGCAAAAAATGTCGCTGTGATTGGCGGTGGCTGGATTGGTTTAGAAATTGCTGCAACTGCACGTAAGCAAGGTAAAGATGTTCATATATTTGAATATGGCGATCGTTTATGTGCAAGAAGCGTGAGTCCGGAAGTTTCTGCATTTTTAAAAAATATGCATGAAACTCAAGGTACAAAAATTCATTTAGACAGCAAGAGTCTTCATTTAGTTGAAGCGCCAAATCAAAAAGTTGAAGTGGTGAATCACCCACAAAATAGCCAGTTATTTGACTGTGTCGTAGTAGGTGCAGGCGCTGAGATTGCCAAAGAGTTAGGTGTACATGCTGGTCTCGATGTGAAAGATGGCATTGTAGTGAATTGTTTTGGGCAAACTTCAGATCAAAACATTTATGCCGCAGGTGATGTTGCGATTCATCCGGGCTTGGGTTATTGCATTCAGTCATGGGCAAATGCACAAAATCAGGCGATTGCAGCTGCGAAGTCAATGCTCGGCATTGAAACCGAATATAGCGATATTCCATGGCTTTGGTCAGATCAATATCACTTTAATATCCAGATTTTAGGTACGTATCAACCTGAAAAAACTAAGGAAGTAGTCATTCGCCAAGGTGGGGAAGATCAGGTGAGCTATTTATATCTGGACCATGAAAATCGTTTGCTCAATATGATTGCCATTAATGATTCTAAACTGATCAAACTGGCAAAACGTTGGATGCAAGCCAACACCGTTTTAGATCCAAAACTATTAGCAGATGCTGAATTTAATGTCATGAAGTTAAAACCGTAAACATTAAATCTGGTTCTCATTACCAAATCGAAGGAATGACACATGAGTAATGAAGAAAAAAGTGGATTGAAGCATTGGGTACCTGCTTTTGTCCTTATGGTGTGTGTGGTACTGGCGTTTTTCGACAAGATTAGTATTGCGGTTTTATTTTCAGATCCTCATTTTCAAAGTGCAATGGGAATTGCTGAAGATAAGGCCAAGCTCGGATGGCTCATGACAAGTTTCTTACTTGCTTATGGTTTTTCATCAGTCTTTCTAAGCTTTTTGGGTGACATCTTTAACCCAAAGAAAATGCTGTTCTGGAGCGTAACGTCGTGGGGCGTACTCATGTTCTGTATGGGGTTCACCACCAGTTATTCAGGCATGTTGGTTTTACGTGTACTGCTTGGTTTAGCAGAAGGCCCGTTATTTGCCTTGGCATACACCATTGTTAAGCAGACTTATACGGACCGTCAGCAGGCACGTGCTTCTACCATGTTCTTACTTGGAACACCGATTGGTGCATTCCTTGGGTTCCCGATCACTGCAAATGTTTTAGCTCACCACGACTGGCATACCACTTTTTTTGTGATGGCTGCGCTAACCCTGATTGCGATTTTTAGCATTGTTTTTGGTCTGCGTAACTTGCAGCTCAAGAAAACTGTCGAAATTGAGGGCGAGAGTAAACGCACTAATTTCAAAGGTCACATTGCCAATACTAAATTGCTGCTCAGCAACAGCGCATTCTGGTTGGTTTGTCTCTTTAACATTGCGTTGATGACGTATTTGTGGGGCTTAAACAGCTGGGTTCCTTCTTACCTAATGCAAGACAAAGGATTCAATCTCAAAGAGTTTGGGATGTATTCAAGCTTTCCATTCATTGCCATGTTAATTGGCGAAATTATCGGTGCGTTTTTATCTGACAAGTTAGGCCGCCGCGCAATTCAAGTATTTAGCGGTTTATTACTCGCGGGCATCTTCATGTATGTGATGGTCATTATGACTGAGCCATTATTGATTATTGCTGCCATGTCTTTAAGTGCTATGGCATGGGGTTTTGGAGTAGCAGCTGTATTTGCTCTGCTTGCAAGAGTCACGACCTCAAATGTAGGGGCGACTGCGGGTGGAATATTTAACGGTTTAGGTAATTTTGCAAGTGCAATTGCGCCTGTTCTTATCGGTTACATCGTGATGCAAACACACAGTTTTAATTTAGGAATTACCTTCTTGGCTGCTGTCGCTGTCATTGGGTCGTTGTTCTTGGTTCCTCTTTTAAAACGTTATTAATTCACTGTATAGGAGTTTAAAAAATGACTACACAACAATTCGAATCGTGGGCACAACCAGAGGGTGCTTCTTTAGAAGATTGGTTAAACACACGTATTGCTCGCTTTGAGACACGTAAATACGATTTCGATGCTTTGAAGTTCCAAGCAGATTACGACCCGAAATATCGCCGTGCACAAATGCGTTACATGGGTACGGGTGCAACAGGTGTTGCAAATGACGGTAACACCGTTCCAGCAGAAAACTTCACGTTTTCAACCATGGTTCTACCACCACAGTGTGAAGGTCCTTTGCACATTCACCACGATGTTGAAGAAGTTTTCTTTATGCTTCGCGGCGAAATTGATTTGTTCATTGAGCACAACGGCGAAAAATTTGAAACCCGTTTAAAAGAGCGTGATCTGATTTCAATTCCACCGGGAATTTACCGTGGTCTGTTTAACCCAGGTCAAGAAGATGCCTTGATGTGTGTGATGTTAGGAACAGGTAAACCAACCATTCCGAACTATCCACCAGAGCATCCATTGTCTCAAATCAAACGTTAATTGTTTGATGAAGTGAATGAAGGAAAGAATTGAAAATGATGACACTCATTGAAAAGTTAGCAGAATTTCCGGTGAAAACCGTTACTGTTCAAGGCCAACAGCAAGCCTATCGGGAAGCCGGTCAGGGTGAGTACCTTGTGCTGTTGCATGGCATTAGTTCAGGTTCTGCTTCATGGGTAAACCAACTTGAAGTGCTGTCTCATCATTTTCATGTCATTGCCTGGGACGCACCGGGCTATGGCAAATCAGATGAACTTTTAACTGATCAGCCCAATGCTACTGACTACGCAAAGCGTTTGGCAGCATTGTTAGATGTTTTAAAAATTGAAAAAGCAATTGTGGTCGGACACTCATTAGGTGCCTTACAGGCCAGTGCATTTGCTGCACTTTACCCAGAGCGAGTGGAACATTTAGTTGTTGCTAACTTGGCACAAGGCTATCAACGCCACGATGAACAAACACAAATTCAGGTTTTTGAAAAAAGACCAAAAATGTTGAAAGAACTCGGTGCTAAAGGAATGGCTGAAAGCCGTGGACCTCATTTGATTTATAAACAAGAGCCACAAGCCTTAGCTTTAGTTTCAGAGGTGATGCAGCAGTTGACTCTAAAAGGTTTCACCCATGCATCGTACTTACTGGCATATGACGAAATACGTAATTACTTAACCCATTTAAAAGTCCCATGCACAGTCATTGCAGGGCAGCAAGATCAAATCACTCCTGCGTTAGGTATACAAGAGCTTGCTCAGGAATTGCAGTTGGAACAGCGCTTCGTCATAGAAGATGCAGGACATTTAAGTTATGTCGACCAACCGCAAGCATTTAACCAAATTATGTTGACGATTCAGGAACAATCGTAAGAGAGATTAAGGATTATGAGCTTCCAAGTTGAAGGAAAAGTTGCAGTTGTTACCGGTGGCTCATCTGGGATTGGGCTGGCTGCTGTTGAAATACTGGTTGCAGAGGGTGCAAAAGTTGCTTGGTGTGGTCGCGATGAAGAACGTTTAAATGCTTCAAAGCACTATATTTTAGAAAAATATCCGCATGCCAATATTTTTACTAAAGCATGCAATGTATTGAAAAAAGAAGAAGTTCAGCAATTTGCCAAAGACGTCAAACTCAATTTGGGCAATGTGGACATGCTCATTAACAATGCTGGGCAAGGTCGTGTTTCAAATTTTGAAAACACACAAGATGAAGACTGGATGAAAGAAATTGAGCTGAAATATTTCAGTGTTTTACATCCGGTACGGGCTTTTCTCGACGACTTAAAACAATCGGCAAATGCCTCTATTACCAATGTGAACTCGTTACTGGCATTGCAACCTGAACCGCACATGATTGCAACTTCATCTGCACGTGCTGCGCTGTTGAATTTAACCCATTCGTTGGCACATGAGTTTACTCAATATGGCGTTCGCGTGAACTCGATTTTACTCGGAATGGTCGAATCTGCACAGTGGAAACGCCGTTATGAAACCCGTTCAGATTTAAATCTGTCATGGGAAGAATGGACCGGCAATATCGCAAAAAACCGCGGTATTCCAATGCAGCGTTTAGGCCGTCCAGAAGAGCCTGCACGTGCTTTAGTTTTCTTGGCATCACCATTGGCATCTTACACCACAGGTTCGGCAATAGATGTCTCGGGTGGTTTTAACAAACATTTATAAATATCAGGTGCTGTCATGAAAAAGTTGATGATGATTGGTTTCGGCGCAATGGCAGCAGAAGTGTATGCCCATTTGCCCCAAGATCTGCAACTCAAATGGATTGTTGTGCCATCTCGCAGTATTGAAAAAGTGCAATCACAAGTTTCTTCAGAGATTCAGGTGATTTCAGATATTGAGCAATGTGATGGTACGCCAGACTATGTCATTGAAGTGGCAGGTCAAGCAGCAGTGAAAGAGCATGCTCAAAAAGTTTTGGCGAAAGGCTGGACTATAGGTCTGATCTCGGTGGGTACTTTGGCTGATAGTGAGTTTCTGATTCAGCTTAAACAAACTGCCGAAAAAAATGATGCACATCTGCATTTACTTGCAGGGGCAATTGCAGGCATTGATGGTATTTCTGCGGCCAAAGAAGGTGGTTTGCAAAAAGTCACTTACAAAGGCTGCAAAAGTCCAAAAAGCTGGAAGGGCAGTTATGCAGAGCAATTGGTCGATCTAGACCATGTTGTTGAAGCTACAGTCTTTTTTACAGGAACTGCCCGTGAAGCTGCGACCAAATTTCCAGCGAATGCCAACGTTGCAGCAACCATTGCACTTGCAGGGCTTGGAATGGATGAAACCATGGTTGAGTTAACTGTTGATCCAACCATCAACAAAAACAAACACACCATTGTGGCAGAAGGTGGTTTTGGGCAAATGACCATTGAACTGGTTGGCGTGCCGTTACCAAGTAACCCAAAAACATCAACTTTGGCTGCGCTTAGCGTGATTCGTGCTTGTCGCAACAGTGTAGAAGCAATACAGATTTAAGAAGGATTTGATCATGGCAAAGGAAATTTATATTGCAGGTGAATGGCGATTAGGCCGTGGTGCAGTCATTCAAAGCCTGTTTCCGGCAGATCAGTCGGTAAACGCTGAGCTTTCAACAGCAACGCTTGAAGATGTAAATGAAGCAATTGAAAAAGCGGATCAGGCTTGGCGTCAACCGAGCTGGAGAAACAGTTTGCCGCATGAGCGCGCACGTATTCTCTACAAAGTTGCAGACATTATTGAAGCGCGTGTAGATGAGTTAGCAAAATTACAAACACGTGATAATGGTAAGCCTTTAACCGAAACTCGTGGCTTGGTGATGAGCGCGGCGGCAACTGCACGTTATGTTGCTGCGGCATGTGAAACATTGAACGATGAGCTCACCACTCAACGTGCTCCAGACTTTATGACCATGAGCTTGCATGAACCTGTGGGCGTTGTAGCAGCCATTACCCCTTGGAACTCTCCAATTGCAAGTGAAGTTCAAAAGCTTGCTCCAGCTTTGGCAGCAGGAAATGCCGTGGTGTTAAAACCAGCTGAAGCGACTTCACTGATTGCTTTAGAGCTTGCCAAAATTTTTGAAGAAGCAGGTTTACCAAAAGGCTTACTCAGCGTGCTAGTTGGGCGCGGTTCTGTGATTGGTGATGCAATTGCTCAGCACCCATTGGTTCGTAAAATTTCTTTTACAGGTGGAACAACCACGGGGCGTCATTTGGCACACATTGCCGCTGACAAACTGATTACTACTTCGCTTGAGTTAGGTGGTAAGTCACCAACCATCGTTCTGCCGGATGCAGATGTCGAACTGGCAGCTAAAGGTGTGGCGTACGGAATTTTTAGCTCGGCAGGCCAAGCGTGTATCGCAGGTTCTCGCTTGTTTATTCATAGTAGTCTTTACGATCAGTTTTTAACGCGTTTGGTTGAAATTACCAAAGGCTTACGTGTGGGCCATCCAGAACAAGCTGGTGTGCATTTAGGTCCACTGGTCAATGACAAACATTTGCAGTCAGTTGACCGTTATGTGCAGCTTGCTAAAAGCGAAGGTGGTCAGGTTCTAATTGGTGGTGAAGCGCTTACGGCTGGTGACTATGCCAAAGGAAGCTATTACTTACCCACCATTATCACGGGCTTAAATAACAGTGCTCAAACCTGTCAGGAAGAAATTTTTGGCCCTGTTTTAGTCGTTATGAAATATGACAACGAGCAAGATTTAATTGCCCAAGCCAATGACAGTTGTTTTGGCCTTGCTGCAGGTATCTGGACTGAAAGCTATCGCAAAGCTTGGCGTATTGCACGTGCCTTAGAAGTGGGAACGGTATGGATTAATACCTACAAAAAATTCTCGATTAGTGCGCCGTTTGGTGGCTTTAAAGACAGTGGAATCGGACGCGAAAAAGGCCGTTTGGGCATTTTATCGTACATGCAACAAAAGAGTATTTATATGGGGCTGAATGAACAGCCTAACCCTTGGTGCGATTAATAAATTCAAGGACTGAAAACAAATTTTGAGGAATAGACATGACTGAACGTGTAAATGTAGGCGAAGCAATCGCAAGAGTTTTAGAAGCGCACCAAGTTGATAGTATTTATGGTGTTATTTCCATCCACAATTTACCTATTGCCGATGCGGTAGGGCGCCGTGAAAAAATGCGCTTTGTCGCAGCCCGTGGTGAAGCGGGTGCGGTCACCATGGCAGATGCACACTCACGCTTTAAAGGCCTAGGGGTAGCGTTAACAAGTACGGGTGCTGGTGCAGGTAATGCAGTGGGTTCACTGATTGAAGCAATGAATGCGGGTAGCCCTGTATTGCATTTAACAGGTCAAGTTGAGCGTGAATATCTCGACCGTGATGCAAGTTTCATCCATGAAACTAAAGACCAACTTACATTCTTGCGCGCATCAAGCAAAGCGGCGTTCCGTATTACCAGCCCAGACAATGCTGTTGGTGTGATTCGTGAAGCCATCCGTGTAGCAACCACAGTTCCAATGGGTCCGGTTAGTGTTGAGCTGCCGATTGATGTGCAGGCAGCAGAAATTGATTTGCCACTTAACTTAGGGCCAGTCAAAGCACTTGAGTTACCACAGGCAGAGCAAGCAGAAATTGATCTTCTTGTAAGCGAAATCAAAAAAGCAAAACGTCCGATTTTCTGGATTGGCGGTGGAACTTTAAATAGCGTTGCCGAAGTTAAAGCAATTGCAGATTTAGGTATTCCGGTTGTTTCATCTACACATGGCCGTGGGGTGTTGGCAGATGATCATCCACGTAGTTTGGGTGCTTTCCATAACTCAGCAGGTGTTGAGCAGTTATTAAAAGATGCTGACTTAATGGTTGTGGTGGGTTCTCGTTTACGTAGTAATGAAACTAAAACTTATTCGGTTGAATTCCCTGAAAACATTATTCAGGTGGATGCCAACCCAGTGGCTCAGCAACGTAATTACAAAATCCGCAACTTCATTTGTGGCGATGCCAAAGATGTCTTAACACGTGTGTTAGAGCAGCTTCAAGGAACTTCAAAAGTTGATGCCGATTACGATGCTGCTGTAGTGGCTGCTAAACAGGCTGCAATTGATGCACTGCGTAAACAAATCGATCAGTACGCATTAATTTGTGATCACTTGCGCGCAGCTTTACCTCAAGACGGCATTTTTGTACGTGACATCACCATGTCGGGTAGTACATGGGGCAGTCGTTTATTCCCTGTACAAGCACCAAACCAAAACATCCACTCACTCGCGGGTGCAATTGGTTTAGGCCTTGCAACAGCAATCGGTGCTTCAGTTGCTAACCCTGATAAAAAAGTAATTGGTTTAGTCGGCGATGGCGGCTTAATGTTGGGTATTGGTGAAATTGCAACTATGGTGCAAGAAAACACCAACATGGTCTTAATGATTATGAATGATGGTGGTTATGGCGTAATGCGTGGCATTCAAAATAACTACTTTGGTGGTCGTCAGTATTTCAATGAATTGCATACACCTGATTACAAACTTCTTGGCGAATCAATGGGTGTGAAGAGCTGGAAAGTGGGTAGTGCAGATGAGTTTAAAACGGTTATTCAAGAGGCTGTCGCTTTTGAAGGACCAACTGTGATCGAGCTCGATATGAATTCGATTGGACCATTAAACTTCGCGGGTCCACCGCAAAAGAAACTGTATTAACCAGTTTGGATGGTTTAGTACATATGCGATGGGAGCTGCTAAGCCATCCTTTTTTAGATAAATTTTTTTGTCTAAAAAACAATAAAAACGAAGTTTTACAGGTAAAACAAATAAAGTTCCAGCAGGACGCTGGAACTCAATCAAGGATGTAGAGATGAAAAAGACTTCATTGATCATGGCATTCATTGCACCGCTTACGCTGGGGGTAAGCGTCAATGCATTTGCAAAAGACTCATTGCTTGAATGGAAAAGTGATGACGGCACCGACTCATTAAAGTTAGGTGGGGTGGTTCGGTTAAATCAACGCTATGAAGATTGGGAAGGGCCAAACCGTGGTTTTGGTAAGCTCCATTTTGATATTTTCAGGGTTGATCTCAAAGGTAAATTTGATGATGCCTATATCAATGCCAGCTATATGTTTCAAGACCAACAGAAAACGTCCATTGAAAAAGCATATGTTGGCTATAACTTAGATGCCAATAACAGCATTGAAGCAGGTTTGGTTTATAAGCCTTTTACGATTTATCCTTACCCGCAAAATGGCTGGACCTATCACATTCCATTCTTTTTAGGTTATGGCAATAACATTGCACCGGGGATCAACTGGAATTATCACAACAAAGATTGGGATGTAAAACTCGGTTATTATCCTCAAATGTTAGAGACGAACCTGCGTTATTCCCCTGAAAGTGCAACTTATGATGACTTGGCAGGAAATGCATTTCCATCTCAAAAAGCCTATCAAAATGAAAAGCGCAATCAGGTGAATACCCGTATTGTTCGCAAGTTAGAAACTGATTTCGGTAAGCAAGAGTTCGGTGTATCGGGTGCAATCGCCCAGCTACATAATGATATTACCGATAAAGACGGCAAATATTATGCAGTCGGTTTGCATACTGAAAACAACTACAAACGCTTTAATTTACAAAGCTCGGTCATCCACTATCAATACGATGCTAAAAATCCGGATGGTGTAAATAGTGATATGACTTTGATGGGAGCGAATGGCCTTACGCCTGCTTATTTCATTGCTTCGGAAGGTACGATAGCCAGTTTAAACCTTGCCTATACGTTGCCTGTGACCAATATGGGCAAGCTAAAAGCCATTAAGTTTTATAATGACTATAGTTATCTCGATAAAAAACGTGATGATTGGTCAGATTCGCAAATGAATACTACAGGGATGATGTTTATTGCTTCACCATTTATGGTTTGGGCAGATTATACGTGGGGTAAAAACTCCAACATCATTGGTGGCTCGACCAATTCAACAGGATATACCTCTACTACCTCGCCAAACAGCGACAAATGGTTATACCGTATTAACTTTAATATCGGGTTTACTTTCTAAAGTAAGCAGCAATAAAAAACCACGCAATTGGCGTGGTTTTTTATTTAATAAGTGAAAATTTTTAATACCTGTTTTTTTCGAACTTATTCCAAAACACAAAGGCAGTCACAAAGGCCAAAATGGTTAGTGCGAAAATATAATACATCGCACCAATATCACTATATTGACTGAGCCAATGCACTAAAGGCAGGGTCATACCACCAACAATTGCATACGATAAATTATAAGAAAATGAAATGCCCGAGAAACGCACAGGCGCGGGGAACATTTTGACCATACTGCTCGACACCATGCCGACAGTACCAGAGCATAGACCCAACAGCATATATAAACCAAAAATGGTTGAGTGTGCCGCGTGCCCCAAACTGTTATAAAAAACTGCTGCTGTAAGTGCCACAGCAAGCGCACCGACCATCATGACTTTGCCACAGCCAAAACGGTCAGCAAAATAGCCTGCCAAAATACAGCCAAGCATTTGCATAACAATCGCAGCACTTTGCATTTCAAAGGTTTGAGTACGCTCAAAACCAAACGTACCAGTTAATAAATTTGGCATGGCTAAAATCACCACCACCACACAACCTGTTAAAAACCATGTAAATAACATGCCAATCGCAACGGCTGTTTTATGCGTTTTTAAGACTTGTTTTACAGGCATTTCTTTTGAAATTTCTTTACGAGCCTGCATGGCTTTAAATACAGGCGTTTCTTTTAAATACGTTCTTAAATAAAGTGCAACCAGACCAAAAATACCACCTGCAATGAAAGGAATACGCCATGCCCAGTCATGGATTTGTCCTTCACTAAAATTCAGTGAAATCCATAAAGACATCAATGCACCCAATAAAATTCCTAAAGACAGCCCAGCGGTGAGTAAACCATTTGCCAGTCCGATTTTTCTTTCAGGTACATGTTCAGACACAAATGTCCATGCGGCTGGAATTTCACCCCCAATCGCAATACCTTGCACCACACGCATAAGCAATAAAAGTAGGGGTGCCAAATATCCGATATTTTCAAAGGTAGGCAATATCCCGATAAACAGGGTAGGCAGCGCCATCAGTAAAATAGAAAGTGAAAATAATTTTTTACGCCCGACCAAATCACCAAAATGGGCCATGACAACCCCACCTAAGGGCCTAAAAAAGTAACCTGCTGCAAAAATGCCGTAAGTGTTGAGCATGGCCCAAAACGGACTAAGTGTGCTGGGGAAAAAGAGGTCGGAAATGATTTTGGCGTAAAACACATAAATCACAAAATCATAAAACTCTAAAGCTCCACCCAATGAAGAAAGGGCGAGGGTTCGTTTATCTTCTTTATTAAGATAGTTCGCATCCTGCAAAGTTAATTCCTGATCCATTTTTTACTTAATTGTTGTAATTGAAGTTTGGATATTAATGGAAAAGTGAAGTAAAAGTAAATGGAGGAAATTTGTTCTATAGGGCAATGCCGATTGGACTTGCTCAGATCAAAAAGCTTTCAAACAAAAAACGCTTTAGATAAAACAAAAACAGATGTAGGAATGGCTTTTCTTTTGGCTTGTTCAGCGACACAATAAAACTTGTTATAGCCAGTTTAATGAGAGAGTCAAAGGATGAGTGTAGTTTTACCTGTCGCGAAGCGTGGTGAAGATATTTTAAAACTAATTGCGGCTCCCGTCTCGGCAAATGAGTTAAACAGTAATTGGCTTTATCAGCTTGCTGACGCTATGCATGCGACAATGCTCGAACGTAATGGGGTAGGGATTGCTGCACCGCAAGTTTATATCTCTAAACGCGTCATTATTGTGGCATCTCGACCAAACCTGCGTTATCCAGATGCACCTGAAATGGAAGCAGTGGTCATGGTGAATCCTGAGATTTTAGAGTTCTCAGACGAAGTTTGTTTAGGTGAAGAAGGCTGCTTAAGTGTGCCTGACGAACGTGGACAAGTGGAACGTGCCGAAATGGTTAAGGTGAAATACTTAACACTTCAGGGCGAGACGGTGGAAACAATTTTTCATGGTTTTCCTGCTCGTATCGTTCAACATGAGGTCGATCATTTAAATGGGATATTGTTTGTAGAAAGAATAAGCTAATCTTCAGTTTAAAGTTTTGAAAAACCTATAATGAGCTTGAAAAGGATAAGTCATCGGAATTACAATACTTATAGCGTGATATTTAAATCATTACAAAAGATATAATTTTAATATTATCAGCAGGTTGTGCTGAAATTTTACGCGATGTTGTAAATCTCCTCATTTAAGGTTACTGACCATGCAAACCCCTCTCCCAGATTATTTGGCAAATGTTATAGAAGCCTGTGACATCGATAACAGCGGTCATCTCGCCGATTATATTCCTGAGTTGGCAAATGCAAACCCAAATCGATTAGCTTTAGCAATGTCTACGGTAGATGGTGAAATTTATTCGGTCGGCGATGATGATGTTGAATTCACCATACAATCAATTTCTAAACCTTTTGTATATGCCTATGTTTTACAACAGCTTGGCATTGATGCAGTACTTGCGAAAGTAGGGGTAGAGCCTTCTGGTGAAGCCTTCAATGAAATTTCATTGGGTAAAGATGGCCGTCCCAAAAACCCGATGATCAACTCTGGCGCAATTACTGTACATTCCTTGATTCAGGTTAAACATGGTTTGCATAGCGCAGAAATTCTACGCCGTTTTATGAGCGAGCTTGCTGGTCGTGAATTAAGTTTTGATGAGTCTGTTTATGATTCGGAAGTCAAAACAGCCTATCGTAATCTTTCGATCGGTTATATGTTGCGTACGGTGGGGATTTTGGAAACTGATCCTGTCGATATTGTGAATGGTTACATTCGTCAATGTGCGATTATGGTTACAGTTAAAGACTTGGTACGTATGGGCAGTGTACTTGCTAATGGCGGGGTCGATCCTAGAACTGGAAAGCGCCTATTAAATCGATCTGTAGTTAGACAAGTCCTCAGTGTCATGATGAGCTGTGGTATGTACGATGCAGCGGGTGACTGGCTTTCAACTGTAGGTATTCCTGCTAAAAGTGGTGTAGCAGGCGGTATTTTGGGTGTGCTACCGGGGCAGGTCAGTATCGCTGCTTTTTCACCTCGACTAGATGAGCATGGTCATAGTGTTCGAGGTATCGATATTTTAGAACGATTATCTCGTGACATGGGATTACATCTCATGGAAGGTACACCTTCTGCCCAGACCATTGTACAAAGTCATTACCGTACAGGAAAAGATGCATCGTTAAGTGTGTATGTGCTTCGGGGTGTATTGAAATTTACCGAAGCTGAAATGTTGTTGCGTATTTTACAAGATGAGACAACTGACCAAAGCACGATCGTTATTGATTTAACCCAGATTTCACTTATCCACGATGTGGGTAAACGTATGTTTTTAGAAGGCGTAGATCGTCTGATTGATGATGGCCATACTCTTGTTTTAGTCGACCCTGAACAGCGCTTAGATCATGCCAGAACTGGTAAAGATCGAGAACTGCATGTCTATCATGATTTCGATGATTTGCTCGAAAAGCATGACCTACCTGCAAAAAAAAAGACTTATAGCGACATCGCGGCACTTCTAAATTGTTGAGGTGTTTTTCCTAGATGTCGCTTAAACATTGCACTGAACGCGCTGGGGTTTGTATACCCCAGTGATTCTGAAATTTGAGCAATAGATTCACCATTCGCGATTTTACTCAAGGCAAGTGCAATATGCATTTGTTGCAACCATGCCCGATATGACAGCCCAGTTTCTTTTTGGAACATACGCATTAGGGTTCTGGAACTGGCACCAATATCATCAGCCCAATCTGTTAAATCTTTTGAATGGTCAGGAGTATGCAATAACTCTTGGCAAATTTTTAAGAGTCTTTTGTCTTTCGGCCACGGAATCTGAATAGGCAATAAATTGGCCCGATGTATTTCTTCAAAAATCAAAATTTGTAAAGAACGGGAAAGCTCTTGAGAGGTTGCTGTATTTGGAGTTTCCTCACGTTCAATTTCATTTAAACGAATCAAAAGCTCATGCAACAGATTGCTTACCCGAATAATAAAACAATGTTGTCCCATTAAAGCTGCTGCATTTACTTCAACCAATGCCGTATTTAACTTCACGTGACTCAGTGAAATCACGCTGTGCTCTACATGTGCTGGAATCCATAACGCGCACATGGGCGGCACAATCCACACATGATTAGGCGTAAAAACCTGAATAGTTCCAGTAGAGGCATATAAAAACTGCGCACGTGTATGCGTATGGGTAGGGGTGATTTCTCGGTAAGAATGCTCAGAAGATAGTCCAATCACCAGTTCAGATAAATCAGACTGAATAAGAGAATCGGACATAAACTATCCTAAAAATTGTCACTTATACGATGATTATTGGAAGATAACTTTATAAGCGACAATTTACAATAAGCATCTCATTTAAAAATATTGGAGTTTTTCAGGTATGACGTCTTCAATACAATTGAAAGATGGTATTGCCAATACCGTTGCAAATGATCAGCCTCAAGGAATGATTATTAAAATTGTAGGCGCCGTGGCAGTCGCACATTTACTGAATGATTTAATTCAGGCGGTGCTACCAGCCATCTATCCAATGCTAAAAGCAAACTTTTCGCTGAGTTTTGCTCAAGTCGGCCTGATTTCGTTTGTATATCAAATTACAGGTTCACTGCTACAGCCTTGGATTGGACTTTATACCGATAAACATCCAAAACCATATCTACTTCCAGTCGGAATGGTCGTCACATTCTGCGGCATTATCTTGTTAGCATTTTCACCAAGTTTTGCTGTGTTGTTATGTGCATCTGCACTGATTGGGGTAGGGTCTGCAACCTTTCATCCAGAAGCTTCACGTGTGGCACGAATGGCATCGGGTGGGCGCTTTGGTACAGCTCAGTCGACTTTCCAAGTAGGCGGAAACACAGGTACTGCCATTGGTCCATTATTAGCAGCTTTACTCATTGTCCCATTTGGACAGCATGCAGTTGCCGGCTTAGTGATATTTGCACTTTTGGCGATTTGGGTTTTATTTGGGGTAAGCCGTTGGACTGTGAGCCATGCTAAAAATCAGGTAGCTGCACGTGCAACTCAAGCACATACTAAATTGCATGGTCGTAAGCTCATTATTGCTTTGAGCACAATTAGTGTATTGATGTTTGCCAAATTCACCTACATTGCCAGCATTAGTAACTACTTTACTTTTTACTTAATTCAAAAGTTCCATATCAGTATTCAAACAGCTCAATTGCATTTGTTTGCCTTCTTGGCAGCCGTTGCTTTAGGTACATTTGCAGGTGGCCCAATTGGTGACAAAATTGGCCGTAAAGCGGTTATTTGGGTTTCATTTGTTGGTATGGCACCGTTTGCATTAATGATGCCGTTTGCAAACCTATTTTGGACAACAGTTTTCTCAATTATTGCAGGTTTAGTGTTGTCATCGGCTTTTGCTGCAATGGTAGTTTACGCACAAGAAGCTGTTCCGGGCCGTGTGGGTATGATTGCAGGTTTAATGTTTGGTCTGATGTTTGGGGTAAGTGGTATTGCCGCAGCTGGGTTAGGACATTTAGCCGATATTAACGGCATTGAATGGGTATTTGGTTTATGTTCATTGTTGCCATTATTTGGTTTTGCAACTGCATTTTTACCCAACACAAAAGTAAAATAAATGAAAAGACTCTCAGCCATATTTAGCTGAGAGTCTTTTTAATATGAACATAGCCTCATTAGAAAGACTATTTTTGAACACCAAACTTAAATACGGTGACACTGTTATAAGTTTGATTTGGGTTTAAACGTGTAGAAGGGAAAGCTGATTGATTCGGGCTATCTGGAAAATGCTGTGTTTCTAATGCTAGCGCATCTGCTTGTCGATAGAGTACGCCATTTGCACCAGTAACATTTCCGAGTAAATGATTGGCTGTATACATTTGAACGCTTGGTTCAGTGGTTAAAACCTGCATGGTTCGTTTAGATTTTGGGTCAACCACAATAGCTGCAAGATTGAGTTTCCCTTGAGACTTTTGATTAATTACCCAAGTTTGGTCATAGCCATATCCATAGGCCAATTGCTGATTATTCGCTCGAATATCTTTTACGATTGCTTTAGGTGTCCGAAAATCAAAAGGTGTACCTGCAACCGAAGCTATTTCACCTGTGGGTAAAGAGTTTTGATCGGTTACTAATATACGGTCTGCATTGAGTTGTACCACATGATCTAGTACACCATAAGGATTATTGCCAGCGCCTGATAAGTTGAAATAACTGTGGTTGGTGAGATTGACGACTGTCGGTTGATCAGTTTTGGCTTTATATTCGATCTGGAATTCATTTTGATCTGAAAGACTGTAGATCACTTCTACATCTAATTTTCCGGGAAAACCTTGATCACCATTTGGACTGGTTAACTTAAGAGAAGCTTTAACAGTTTCACCTTTAGAAATGAGGGGTTTAACTTGCCAAACACGTTTATCAAAACCGGGATTACCGCTATGTAATGAATTCGGCCCATTATTTTTTTCAAGGTTATACGTTTTTCCATCTAAGTTAAATTTAGCATTACCAATACGGTTCGCATAACGACCAATTAATCCGCCAAAATGAATGCCTTCCTTGGTATCAGTGACTTCATAACCTTTTAGATCATCAAAGCCCAAAACAATATTATTTTGTTTACCTTGTGCATCGGGAGTCAAAATCTGTGTAATTACACCACCGAAGCTAATAAAAGATACCGAGACTCCTTTGTTATTGCTCATGGTGTATAAATCAACTTTTTGACCGTCTTGAGTCGTACCATATGCTTTTACATTTAATGTGGCTGCATTGGTAAGTTGTGCAAAGCTATAAATCGTAATACCTAAAATTACTAATTTTTTCATGTTTATACTCTATTTTTTAATCGTAGGATTGGATGAATATAAGATTGATTTTTCATCTTTTTAAAGAGGTTTTTATTATAGATAGTGTTAATGATGCTTAGTGCCATTAACTCTAAATATTGAACAAACTTGCACAATTTAAGGTTATAAAGAAATTAATCTTATGAGTAAAACTCAACGGTAAGCTATTTTTATGATTCATCCCGACTCGGTTTTAAAATTTTCGCTTGGTCTAAATAGTCTCTCGTTTGATTTAGATAGCCAACACCTTCACCTTGAGCAGGGCTTAGGTTTTATTAATTCAAAAAGTATTAGCAATGGTGTTATTGATGAGCTTGCGATTGAAAAGATGATTTATTTTATTGAAGAAATCATCGAGTCAAAGCCACTCAGAAATCTAAAGATAAGTGGTGTAGCTGTTACGTCTGATGCAGCCATGACACAACTGAGTCAGTTATTTTTTAATGCTAAAAAGCAAATCAGCCGTACTGAGCTTGAGCATGGATTTAATGGTTTTATTGAACGTTTAAGTTACTACACGAATCAAATAGCCCCAGATCAGCTTTATATTTTTACCTACTTTGTATTTGTTCGAGAGATGATGCATCACTTACGAGTTGAGGAAATTCAAATCATTTAATAATTACTTTCTCAATCCGCCAACTCATCAGGTGGCCGACCTGTTTTAACGGCCAAAAATCATTCAGTGATTGGTGGGTTAGGCGAAGCAGTTGGCTCACTACTTCTAAGAAATGGGCAACATCCTCGTTTTGACATGATTGGTTTGCCAGATGCATTTTTAGATGCAGGGGCATTGCCCACTTTGCATGATCGCTATGGTATTTCAACTGAAGCAGTTAAAGAGAAGATTAAGGCACATTTGAAGTAAAAAGATTAAATTTTCAAATTGAAAAGGGCGTGATGGATTTCCTTCACGCCCTATTTTTTAATCAGGTTTATTTATATGAACTTAAACAATCGAATCATCTAAATTCGGCGCTAACCAACGTTTCGCTTCATCCAGTGTCCAACCTTTACGTTTTGCATAATCTTCAAGTTGGTCTTGAGAGATCTTGCCCACGTTAAAGTATTCGCTTTGAGGATGCGAATAGTAGAAACCACTTACTGAAGATGGTGGCATCATTGCAAAGTGTTCAGTCAGTTTAGTACCGATTTTGTCGGTAGAACCTAACCAGTCGAACAACACCGCTTTTTCAGAGTGCTCTGGGCAAGCAGGGTAGCCTGGTGCAGGACGAATACCGACATATTTCTCTTTAATCAGCTCTTCATTGCTGAGCTGTTCGTCAGCTTTATATCCCCAGAACTCTTTACGAATACGTTCATGCAAGTGTTCTGCAAAGGCTTCAGCAAAACGGTCAGCCAGTGATTGAACTAAAATTGCAGAGTAGTCATCACCTTTAGCTTTGTATTCATTTGCCAGTTCTTCTGCACCAAAAATCGATACAGTGAATCCGCCTAAGTAGTCTTGTTGCTCACGGTCATTACGAATGTAATCTGCCAAAGACAAGTTCGGTTTACCTGTCACTTTGTCAGATTGTTGACGTAAGTGCTCAAAAGTATGCGTAACATTTTGACCCGCTTCATCAAATACGCTCACTGTGTCTGCGTCAGTGCGCTGTGCAGGGAACATACCGAATACGGCACGAGCATCAAAACGATTGTTGTCGATAATATCTTTCAACATTGCTTGAGCTTGGTTGTACAAATCTGTTGCAGCTTCACCAACCACTTCATCTTCTAAAATTTTCGGGAATTTACCTGCCAAGCTCCAAGAAATGAAGAATGGTGTCCAGTCAAAATACTCTACAAGGGTTGCAAGAGGGTAGTTAGTGAGAACTTGTGTTCCTAAAAGATTTGGTTTTGGTGGTACATAGCTTTCGTCAATTTTAAAACCGTTTTCAACTGACTCAGCATAGGTCAATTTTGCAGCTTTTGGCTGTTTGTTGGCTAAGCGCTCGCGAATCTTGGCATATTCAGCACGGTGCTCTGCAATAAAGTTTCCACGCATTTCTTTCGAAAGGAGAGTGGTTGCAACACCCACAGCACGTGAAGCATCGGCAACATAAATCACAGCATCGTTTTGGTACTGAGGATCAATTTTTACTGCAGTGTGTGCTTTAGAAGTAGTCGCACCACCAATCAATAAAGGAATGTTAAACCCTTTGCGCTGCATTTCTTTCGCAACAAAGACCATCTCATCTAAAGATGGGGTAATCAAACCTGACAAGCCGATGATGTCACATTTTTCATCAATAGCAGTTTGCAAGATTTTCTCGCAAGGCACCATCACCCCAAGGTCAACAATGTCATAACCATTACAGCCAAGTACCACGCCTACAATATTTTTACCAATATCGTGTACGTCACCTTTAACAGTTGCCATGAGGACTTTACCTTTAGATTGGCTACCTGTTTTTTCAGCTTCAATGTACGGGTTGAGCCAAGCCACAGCTTGTTTCATTACACGTGCAGATTTTACAACCTGTGGTAAGAACATTTTGCCCGAACCGAACAAGTCGCCAACCACGTTCATACCATCCATCAAAGCACCTTCGATTACATCTAAAGGACGTTTGGCTTTGAGGCGAGCTTCTTCGGTATCTTCATCAATGTAAGTTGTAATACCTTTAACTAAAGCATATTCAAGACGTTTTTCGACTGACTCATTACGCCATTCAAGGTTCTCGGCTTCTTTTGTAGCACCGCCTTGTCCACGGTATTTTTCAGCCACTTCAAGCAATTTTTCAGTCGCAGCCTGACCAGACTCACCTTGGTTTTGGTTTAAAATGACATCTTCAACTGCTTGTTTTAGCTCGGCTGGAATATCATCATAAATTGCCATTTGGCCAGCATTCACAATACCCATGGTCATGCCTTGCTTGATGGCATGGTACAAGAACACAGAGTGAATGGCTTCACGAACAGGCTCGTTACCACGGAACGAGAACGAAACATTCGACACACCACCAGAAATCATAGCGTGAGGTAAGTTTTGTTTAATCCAACCTGTAGCCTCAATGAAATCGACCCCATAGTTATTGTGTTCTTCAATCCCTGTTGCAACTGCAAACACGTTCGGGTCAAAAATAATATCTTCAGCAGGGAAGCCAACATCATTAACCAAAATGTCATATGAGCGTTTACAGATTTCACGCTTACGTGCAGCAGTGTCGGCCTGACCTGTTTCGTCAAATGCCATAACAATAATCGCAGCACCATATTGACGGCACAGGCGAGCTTTTTCTACAAACTCGTCATAACCTTCTTTTAAAGAAATTGAGTTAACAACGGGTTTACCTTGTACACATTTTAAGCCAGCTTCAATGATTTCCCATTTTGATGAGTCGATCATGATTGGCACACGTGAAATATCTGGTTCAGAAGCCACAAGGTTTAAGAAATGCACCATCGCATTTTGCGAATCGAGCATCCCTTCATCCATGTTAATGTCAATAATCTGTGCGCCAGCTTCAACTTGTTGCTGTGCAACTTCTAAAGCTTCAGCAAAGTTTTCTTCACGAATTAAGCGTAAGAATTTTTTTGAACCTGTAACGTTAGTACGTTCACCCACGTTCACGAAAAGTGAGTCATCATAAATGTTAAATGGTTCTAAACCACTCAAACGACATGCAGGTACAGTTTCAGGAACTTGACGAGGCGCAATATCTTTTACCGCATTGGCAATCGCGCGGATATGGTCTGGTGTTGTACCACAGCAACCACCAGTAATATTAATTAAGCCGCTTTCTGCAAATTCTTTTAAGAATGCTGCAGTTTGTTCTGGCGTTTCATCATATTCACCAAAAGCATTTGGTAAGCCCGCATTTGGGTGCGCTGAAACAAAGGTATCTGCTACATCGGAAATGGTTTTTACGTGAGGACGCATGGCATCTGCACCAAGCGCACAGTTAAAACCAATCGATAGTAAGTCACCATGACGTACAGAGTTCCAGAACGCTTCCGCAGTTTGACCTGTTAAGGTACGACCCGATGCATCGGTAATGGTCCCTGAAATCATGATTGGTAATTCACGACCAATTTCTTTAAAGACTTCTTTAACCGCAAAAATCGCAGCTTTACAGTTTAATGTGTCAAATACGGTTTCAATCAAAATGATATCTGCACCGCCTTCGATCAGCGCATGAGTCGCTTCAATATAGTTTTCTTTTAGCTCATCAAAGGTGATGTTACGAAAGGCAGGGTCATTTACATTCGGTGAAATTGAACAAGTACGCGATGTTGGCCCAAGCACACCTGCTACAAAACGCGGTTTCTCTGGAGTCGAATACTTCTCACACGCTGCTTTGGCCAAACGTGCTGCTTCACGGTTAATCTCTGGAACAAGATCTTCCATGTGGTAATCAGACATAGAAACACGCGTGCCGTTAAAGCTATTGGTTTCAATAATGTCTGCACCAGCATCAAGATAAGCTTCATGAATACCTTGAATGATTTGAGGCTGGGTCAGAACCAAAAGGTCATTGTTACCTTTTAAGTCATGTGCCCAATCGGCAAAACGCTCACCACGGTAGTCTGCTTCTTCCAATTTATGGCGCTGAATCATGGTACCCATTGCACCATCAATAATCAGAATACGTTTGGCAAGAAGCGCTTTTAGGGTGGCAAGCGTGGACATATAAAACCCCGATATTGTACGAATTTAAAAATGCGGCGCTATTGTAACAGAATAGTTGCGCAATAGATGATCTATGACGACCCACCATTCACCGTAAATTAGTCGTAAAAAAAGTGTTTTCGAACAAAAAGAGGGTGTTTTTTCATCAAATATTCATAAAATGATCATGATATTGAAATATTTCATCTCCAATATTCGATTTTATGACAGTTGTGGTGTTTAAAAAGTAGACGTTTAGGTAATTTTTTAGATATTTTGCTTCAAAAATAGTCATAAAATAGATGGGTGGGGATTTATGTAAATTATTGTATTTAAATAAAAAAATAAAAATCATAGAGGAAAGGTGCATCAAATGAGGTCAAAATGTGAAAAATTGACTTCATCAGGCGCCGCTTTGTCATATAATTGTCATAATTTAATTTAAGAATACAGAGGATTTTTTTATCCTCTTACCGTCTGCATGAATTCTAATCTACCCCCTGTTTCGGATTCAAAACTTGCGGCAAACCTGCAAGTCAAATCGACGAATGTACATGTCCCGACACCTAAATTTTTTATGCCGGTGTTTCTGACGATTATTGTTGCAACACTTATTTATATTGGATTTCAGGTGAGTGCTGATTTAGCACATGTACCACCTTTGAGTCTTTATTCAGTTATTCTTTTATCAACTGCACTCTTGATTGCTTTAGGCTTTGAGTTTGTAAATGGCTTCCACGATACTGCAAATGCAGTGGCAACAGTGATTTACACCAATGCTTTACCAGCACCGGTTGCAGTCATGTGGGCTGGTTTTTGTAATTTCCTTGGGGTAATGGTTGCAAGCGGCGCAGTCGCTTACGGCATTATTGCATTGTTACCTGTTGAATTGATCATGAATATGGGTAGCGGTGCAGGTTTCGCAATGGTTTTTGCGCTTCTTATTGCTGCGATTCTCTGGAACTTGGGTACTTGGTTCTTAGGTATTCCTGCATCTAGCTCACATACCTTGATTGGTTCAATCTTGGGTGTGGGCATTATGAACCATCTATTGAGTGCATCGACTGGCGTAACGACCAGTGGTGTTGATATGGATCAGGTGATTAAAGTCGGTAAGGCATTATTATTTTCACCTTTAATTGGTTTCGCTTTTGCAGCGATTGTATTCTTGTTGGTTAAAACTATTTTTAAACGCCAATTAGAATTATTCCAGCCACCTGAAGGGAATAAACCACCACCAGCAATCATTCGTGCAATTTTGATCTTTACCTGTACAGGTGTGAGTTTTGCACATGGTTCTAATGACGGTCAAAAGGGTATGGGGCTCATCATGCTGATTTTGGTTGGTCTGGTGCCGTTGGCTTATTCATTAAATAAAAATCTTGATACTCAGCAGATTCAATCATTCCATCAGCTTTCTTCTCAAACTGCCGTATTTTTGAATCAAAATCAGCCAGAATTAACCGATGAAAAAGCACGTGTTATTCTGACTAAATATATTCAAACTAAACAGCAAACTCCGGAAGTTGTGCCTGCATTGGCAAGTATGACTGATCACTTGGGTGAGCGAGTTTCTAGCTATAGCAACTTAAAAGATATTCCTGAAGCTGCAATTAGCGAAATTCGTAATGACATGTATTTAAGCACCACGACGTTTAAGCGTTTGGATAAAGCAGATGCTTTACCAAAAATGGATGACTCACAGAAAAAGCTTGTGAAAGAATACCGTAGTAGCTTAGATTCATTCTTACAATACATTCCGACTTGGGTAAAAGTGGCTGTTGCTTTAGCACTTGGTCTAGGCACAATGGTGGGTTGGAAACGTATCGTTGTGACTGTAGGTGAGCGTATTGGTAAGCATCACATGACTTATGGTCAAGGGATGTCTGCTGAGCTTGTTGCAATGAGTACAATTGCAGCTGCTGATGGTTTAGGTATGCCAGTTTCAACAACACACGTTTTAAACAGTGCTGTTGCGGGTACGATGGTCGCGAATAAATCAGGTTTAAACTTTAATACTGTGAAGACAATTCTCTCTGCATGGGTATTTACTCTTCCTGCAACAATCTGCTTGTCAGGTGGTTTGTACTGGTTATTCTTACAGTTTGTATAAAAGCATTTAAAAAATTAAAGCCACTGTTCACAGTGGCTTTTTTATTTGTTTAGTTTTTAAAGTTGAGACTATTTTTCATATACATTCATCTATAAATTAATAGGTTGTTATAGGCCATCAAACAGCTTTATAGATTGGGCTTAAAATTTTATATCAGGATATATTATGAATGCGGTTCAAATAGATCAGCTAAAACAACAATTTCCACTTATTGAAACACTTCAAGCCTATCAAGAAACATTTTGGTTTACACCTCATCGCTATCCTTTAAAAGAAGCTTTAGAAAAAGTTGGACTAACCGCTAAGGATGTAAGTGAAGCAGAAGCAAGACTAGCGCGTTTCGCACCTTATTTGGCAAAAGTATTTCCTGAAACTCAAGCACAACAGGGAAAAATTGAATCAGATATTGTTGAAATTGCTCATATGCAGCAAGCACTTTCTTCAGCAAAACAAGTACAGCTTAACGGAACATTCTGGTTGAAAAAGGATAGTCATCTACCAATTTCAGGCTCTATCAAAGCACGTGGTGGCATTTATGAAGTGCTCACACATGCTGAAAAACTTGCCATGCAGGCAGGGTTACTCAAACCAGAAGATGATTATAGTAAACTCGACCAGGACGCATTTCGAACATTTTTTTCTAAGTATCAAATTGCAGTAGGTTCTACGGGCAACCTTGGGCTTTCTATTGGCATCATGAGCGCCAAACTCGGCTTTAGAGTCACTGTTCATATGTCGGCTGATGCTAGACAGTGGAAAAAAGACAAACTACGTTCACTCGGCGTCAACGTTGTAGAATATGCCAGTGATTATGGAGTAGCTGTTGAAGAGGGACGTAAAGCCGCAGAGCAGGATCCACACTGCTTTTTCATTGATGATGAAAACTCAACAACATTATTTTTAGGTTATGCCGTTGCAGGAATACGCTTAAAACAGCAATTTGAGCAAAAACAAATTAAAGTCGATGCTGAACACCCATTATTTGTTTATTTGCCGTGTGGCGTCGGTGGTGGGCCTGGTGGGGTGAGTTTTGGACTAAATCTGGCTTTTGGTGAGCATGTACACTGTATCTTTGCAGAACCAACACATTCGCCGTGTATGTTACTTGGTGTCCACACAGGTTTGCATGATCAGATTTCAGTCAATGACATTGGCATTGATAACGTTACTGCGGCAGACGGACTTGCGGTAGGGCGTGCTTCAGGTTTTGTCGGGCGTGCTATGCAACAATTAATCGATGGCTACTACACCATTCATGATGAACGTTTATATGAGCTTATTGCGCTTTTAAATCAAACTGAGAATATTCAGCTTGAGCCTTCTGCGGTAGCAGGCATGATGGGACCGTATTATGTACAGACGAGTCCTGATTACTTAGCTTTGCACCAATTTACAGCTGAGCAGTTGCAACAGGCAAATCATGTGGTATGGGCTACCGGGGGCGGCATGGTGCCGCCTGATGAAATGCAAAAATATCTATCACACTTTCAAGATAAATAAAGAAACTTTAGAAAAAAGCCCAATTCTAAGATTGGGCTTTAATCAAATTATCTTTTAGATGATTTTCTAAAAGGCAGTTTCTCGGTAGCAAAACCATAAATTGCCGCAAAAGGCAGGGCAGTTCGTGCTAAATAAGCCACACGCCATAGACCACCATGATTGGCACCTTCCATCATAAGTTCAAGCGGATGGTCTAAGACAGTTTCAGGATTCGCCACAGAAGACTCATTTCTTAAGTCATGAATCCAGAGCGCCGCCATAATGGCATTGGTGGTTTCAGGGCTAAATGCTTCTACATCGAAAAGTTCTGCGCCATTAAAAGCTGCTTTCAATAATGGATTTTTAGTCACTGAGTGAGTCGTTGTCGATGGTGCAATATTAATGCTGACACGTTGTCCTTGATGGCGGGCCAAAATAGCACGCCATTGTTGAATACGTTTTGCCAAAGCATAGTTTGGACCTTGTTCAACCACTAAGCAGTCGGCAATACCATAAGTTTTTCCATTTTCACATGTAATCAAGTCTTGGTATGGCGCTTGAAAAAAACGATTTAGCGAAAGAGCAGAAACGCCTTTTACTGCCAATTTTTGCATTTTTCTGCGGGATTTAAATTTCTCTTGAGCAGCCTCTGCAACTTCTTTTGGTACTGCATAAACATCGGTTGGAGTACACATAAACATAAGGCTTGTATCAGATTTATGCTCGCTCACAAATTGCATGATGCTATCCATTGCCATGGAAACGCGGACATGCTTTTCACCATCTAAATAGGCGATTGCTGCCAAATCTAACTTTTGTGGAAACTGCACCAGCCACTGCGCTATTTCTGGTAATTGAGTCAGTAAATTTGCACCCAGCTTATCTTTTAACTCCGAAGCTTTTGCTGACGAATCAACGGCTTCAACACATGGTGCAATAAGTGTTGCATTCCCTTGTTGAATTGTATTTAGGATTTTGCCCCAGACTCGTGAGTTTGGTAAATCTACAGCAACAATATTTGCTTTCCATTTGGCTAACCAAGGCAGTGGTCCTGCTTCTGAGGCTGC
This sequence comes from Acinetobacter sp. AOR18_HL, assembly GCF_027855145.1. Lineage (NCBI taxonomy): Bacteria > Pseudomonadati > Pseudomonadota > Gammaproteobacteria > Moraxellales > Moraxellaceae > Acinetobacter > Acinetobacter sp. AOR18_HL. The sequence goes on along the minus strand of NZ_JAKTIG010000061.1, from coordinate 103,325 downwards.
ACCAAACAGCACCATCGTACGGTCAGACAAATCGAACCATTCTGGATGAGCAATAGCTTCACGAAGTGCTTTTGCATGACTTGGCTCAATAATACCAGTCTCTTCCCAGCGTTGAATCTGGTCTAATAAGCTTTGTCCACTTAGTTTTTGTCCTTTATAGGGAACATACCATTCAGGTGCTGCGTCACTTTCACCTTTAAGTTTTACTGTATAAAGAGGAGTAGATGAAGCAATATGAACGGCATCTTTTAAAAGGTAGTGTTTACCATCACGATAATAATCAAAAATATGGTGAGCTTTATGCAATCCTTGCTTCGCAATAGTAATTGGGTTGTTGATATTAGAAATCCCTTGTTTAACAAGAGCTTTAAAATATACAGGATAGTTTTTTCGCCAGTTTTTTTCATTCAACACTTGTTGTGCGGTTTTATTATCTACAATAGATAAGGCCTCTGACAAAATCTCTTGGCCTGTAAGAGATGTACTTTGTTTTTTTGTTGAGGCGTGTACCGGAAATTGTAGACCTTCGACTTGACTTGTGCTGGACATAAAATATCTCGTTTATACGACTGGGTTAATATACATGTGTATACATTATCTATGCCAATGAAAGGAAACGAGTGGCAATAACTGACAAAATAATATTGATTATTTATGTGATGAAACGTGAAAGAGAAAGTTATTATGATAAATTCATCTCATTTTGGTCTTAATTTTTTTTCACATTTTTAGAACATTTTTATAGACTTACGTTACATAAATGTTTATTTTGTATTAAGCAAATACATCAGTATTAACCTGAAGGTAAAATGTTCAAAATGTATCAATAATAGAGATACAGAAATGATTAAAAACTAGACTTTTTTCTTAAGCGGTAAGAAAAGTCAAACGGAATAAGAAAGAATTGGGGTGAAACTAGATAGAAGACAACGTAAGATTGTCTTTTAAAAATCTTGGGGATATGGTGATTTTTTTACACCATAATTTTCTAGTTTCATCCCATCTATTTTTGGGCTGGAACCCTCCATTTAGTATTCAATTCATCACTTGATTGAAGCCTATTTCTTTAGAGTAACTTAAAAATTACTCTAAAAGAGGGAATTTCTAACAACGTCCTTTTTTAGCTTGTCCTGGTGGGCAAAAGCCTCCTGGATGTCCGTAATATGGTGAATCTGGGTCAATCACAATACTACCTTCAGGTGTATGGACCGCACAGGCTGATAGTGACATTGTGAAAATTGCTGCGGCACAAAGAAGTAAAGTTTTCATCTTGTTCTCACTTTTTTATCATTCTCACTTGTACTATAAAAATATTTTGATTATTTTTCGATCTAATTTTGGTTAAAAAATATCTTTAATAAGTCTAATTAAGAAGAAATTAAGGAGACCGTAAAATAGTTCGAAATCCAACATGTGTTGCAGCTAAATCAAAATCTTGCGGGTAGCGGCTACTGCTACGATAACGTGAACAATAATTTTGTGCGCAAAGAAAAGATCCGCCCTTAATTACATATTGTGTGCTCGCAATTTGTTGTTGTCGTAAATCAGAATAATTTCCCATATGCTGGTCATGAGCACCTTGATACGGAGATGATGTCCATTCCCATACATTTCCAATCATATCAAATAGTTTGAAATTATTTGGCGTAAAACATCCAACGGGTGCCACATCTTTAAAGTGATCTTGATTTAGGTTTTGAAAAGGGAATTCGCCTTGCCAGTAATTGGCTTGCGGATGTTGATGTTCATCAGTAGGGGCCTGATGTAAAGGGGTATCAGTTTTTGAATTGGCTTTAGCTGCATATTCCCATTCTAGTTCTGTTGGTAAATCACGTCCTAGCCACACTGCATAATGTTCAGCATCATTTTTACTTACATACCTTACAGGCTCATTAGGATTTGCTATAGCTCCAGTACCGCCGTTTGGCGTTTTCCATGTATACCCTGATTTTAGCTGCCACCATTGCTGTGGGTGATGAGGGTCTGGTGAGAAAACAGCAGCCTGTTTTTGTTTTTCGGCATCGGTAATATAGCCAGTTGCTTTTACAAAACTTGCAAACTGAGCGACCGTAACTTCAGTTTGGTCAATCCAAAATCCTTTGACTTCGCGCTGCTTTTTTCCAAAATTAAGTTCATCGGGATAAGCCTTTTCAGAACCAAAGTTAAAATCTCCATCGACAATTAAAACCATTCCTGCTGTAGGCTGTTTGAGCCAACCCTGAGGCAGACCAGTATAGTTTTTACACTTTTCAATAGATCCTAAATCAGCTAAAGATGTTTGCTGTTGCGTCGAAGATGTAGGTTCAGAAACTTTTGAAGATTGGCTACAGCCCGTCATGATAGACAGGCCGATTGTGGTGACTAAAAAAGGTTTCAATTTCATTTGGCGTTATATTCCCGCACACCATTTTTTTCAGTATATTTCTGATAGACTGATAAGAGTTCTTGAACTTTTGCAGGATAAAGCTGAGCAACGTTTTGTCTTTCACCGCGATCTAATTTAATGTTGTATAGCTCCCAAGTCCCTGTGCCTAATTCAGGTCGTCCTTGAAGTGCGATTTTCCATTCACCTTGTTTTGCATATTTGCTGCCATGCAGCTCATCGGCAAAGCTAAAATTTGCAGGGCGAATAGTATCGGTTTTGTTTTCAAGCAAAGGTTTCCATGAAATTCCAGATGGCGTATTAATGGCCCGGCCATTGTATTGACCTTGTGGTACTGGAATATGAGCATATTCTAGTAAGGTAGGGAAAACATCGAGTACAGATGCAAAGCTATGATTTGTCTCTTCCGCTTTTTTCTGATTTGGTAATTTCACAATAGCAGGTGCAGTCGTTGCGCCTTCGCCCGCCGTATCTTTCCATAAGTGGAAAGGTGCCGCACTGACTTCGGCCCAACGTGGCCCAATATAGTGATATGAAGTAGGTGTGCCAACATTGGCTACTGAGTTATCAAAACCAGATTCACTGCCATATCCGCCACGTACAAAACCTTCTGCACCATTGTCTGAAACAAAGAAAATTAAAGTATTGTCATAAAGATTATTTTGTTTGAGATATTGAATAATGCGGCCGACATTGGCATCAAGATTTTCTACCATACCCGCATAGATTTCCATCTTACGAGCTTCTAGTGCCTTTTGTTCGGCTGTTAACTCATCCCATTTCCCATATTTTTGTGGAGCATTTTGAGTCGCAATTGGTTCTGCTGCATCAAAGTTTGTAGGAATAATTCCAAGCTGTTTTTGTCTCGCAATGCGGGCATTACGAATTGAATCGTAGCCTACATCATAAACTCCACGATATTTTTCACGATATTCGGCTGGGGCTTGAATTGGCCAGTGAGGTGCCGTGTAAGCAGCATAAGCAAAGAATGGTTTACCACTATTTTTGCCTGAATCTAAGTAGCTTAGTAATTTATCGGTAAAATAGTTGGTAGAGAAAAAGTCATCAGGCAATGCTGAAATAGGAATAGTTTGCCCATCTTCTGTATAAGTTGAATTTCGTTTAAAGGCACTTGGAGCTTGTTTAAAATGATGGTCTAAACCTTGTAATAAGGTAAATGAATGATCAAAACCTTTAGCATGTGCATTGCTTTCACGGGTTAAGCCTAAATGCCATTTACCACTAATATACGTGCGATAACCATTGTCTTTAAGTACTTGGGCAATCGATAAAGAACGTTCGTTTAAATAGCCCTCATAACCTGGTTGTCCTTTCAAATGCTCTGGTGTGAGTTCAGCCATTGCCCCAATACCAGCTAAATGATGATCAGTACCGGAAATAAGTTGAGAACGTGTTGGCGAACAGGTTGGGGCAGTATGATAATCCGTTAAAAGGCGACCTTCTTGAGCCAGACTATCAATATTAGGGGTGTGAATTTCGCCACCAAAAGCCCCTAAATCTGAATAGCCTAAGTCATCAGCCATAATAAATAAGATATTGGGTTGCTTAGGCGTGCTTACGACATTTTCTTGATTATCGTTGTCATTACATCCAGCCAGAGATAAGCTAAATAAGGCAATAGAAAGGCTAGATAAAATTGCTCTGTACTTCATTGTATCATCTGAATTATTAAAAGAATTCGCATGAGTTTAATCAGATGGTTTTTGCAAACAAAACAACGAATTGATCAAAGAAAATCAGAAAAAAGACTGAGAATTTATGCAGATAAATAAATCAGAAAAAAAGAAAAGCCCATAACGGGCTTTTCTTTGATTTATATCGTTTAGAAAGGAAGACGGGTAAGCTGGTCTAAGAAATGTGGAATAACTTTAGGTTCAAGTAAAATGGTTACGATGATCCCGTAAGCTGCACCCCACAAATGAGCGCTATGGTTGATATGACTATTACCTCGCTTACCAGCCCAAATACTGTACGCCACATATAAAATAGCGAAAATAATAGCGGGTATAGGAATGAAGAATACAAAAATCAGCTTCCATGGCTGAAACAGAATATAAGCAAATAAAACCGCTGAAACAGCACCTGAAGCGCCTAGACTGGCCCAGTTCGCATCATTTTTATGTTGTAAATAGCTTGGCAAAATCGCAAAGATTAAGCCACCTAAGTAAAACAACACAAAACCCATGTCGTAAAAATATTGGCGATAAAAGCTTTCAATAATACTGCCAAAGAAAAATAGGGTAATCATGTTGAAGAGTAGATGTGTTCCATCAGCATGAATAAAGCCATGAGTAATGAATCGATCAATTTGTCCACGTTGCATTGCAGGCGGCCAAAAAATCAATCGGTTCATTACTTTTTGATTGCTAAAAGCAAGTAAAGAGATAATGACCGTAATAATAATAAGAGTAACTGTATGGTTAAACGGCAAATGCAACATAAGAAATATTTAAAAAATGATCAATACTGAGGTCAATAATGCCATTAAAAACTTAACTTGAAACCCTGTTGTGTATAAATCCGACAAATTTAGTTGATTTTTTTTAAATCTACCTCATCTTCGGTTAATATAAAGGCATCAGCTTGAGGAATATTGTTATGTCGACTGAGAACACCAACACTGCTGTTGCAGAAGAAATTCCAAACCTTTTGATTACACCATCTGCACAAGAGTATTTGCACGATTTACTAACGAAGCAAAATACTCCGGGAATTGGCGTTCGAATTTTTGTTGAGCATCCTGGTACGCCACGTGCCGAATGCTGTATGGCATATAGTGCGCCAGAAGAAGTGATTCCAACAGATTATAAACAGGACTATCCTGATTTTCCTGCGTATATTGATGCGCCATCTATTCCTTATCTTTTAGATGCCGTAATCGATTACAACAAGGACCGTTTTGGTGGTCAGCTCACTTTCCGTGCTCCAAATTCTAAAGTTCCACGTGTTGGTCCAGATGCTTCGATTGAAGAACGTATTACTTACATTCTTCAAGCAGAAATTAACCCAGGTCTTGCAGGGCATGGCGGAAATTGTAGTTTGGTAGAAGTACAAGATGATCCAGAACACGGTTTAACTGCTGTATTGAAATTTGGTGGTGGTTGCCAAGGTTGTTCTGCAATCGATGTTACCTTGAAACAAGGTGTAGAAACTACTTTAAGAGAGAACATTCCTGAGCTTCAACGTGTGGTTGACCAAACAGACCATACACAAGCTGAAGGTGCTTACTTCAAATAATTAAATTATTTGAAAAGTAAAATAAAAAAGCCTCGCAATGAGGTTTTTTTATTATTCAATATAAATAATGATAATTATTATCAATATCATTTGTAATTTTATTTATCTTTGTTACAATGCGGAACTGAAAATGAGAGATGTTTAATAAATCAATATATTGGGAATACTTATGTCGAAGCGTATTATCCAGTCAGTGCTTTCTGTTTCAGTACTGGCAAGTATGATGTCTATGGCTTATGCTGCACAAAATGAGCAAGAACAAGCTGAAAAAGCATTAGAAAAGCCTGCTGAACCTGTGAAATTGGAAACAATTTTTGTAACAGCTGAAGAGCAGGTGAAGCAGTCGCTCGGCGTATCAGTAATCACCCAAGAAGATTTAGAAAAACTACCAGTTCGTAATGATATTTCTGATTATGTGCGCCGTATGCCTGGTGTCAATTTAACAGGTAACAGCGCAACAGGGCAGCGTGGCAATAATAGACAAATTGATATCCGTGGAATGGGGCCTGAAAACACGCTTATTTTAGTAGATGGAAAACCAATTAACTCTCGTAATTCAGTTCGTTATGGCTGGAAAGGAGAGCGTGATACACGAGGTGACTCAAACTGGGTGCCAGCAGAAGCAATCGAGTCGATTGAGGTTTTACGTGGACCGGCAGCAGCTCGTTATGGCTCTGGTGCGGCAGGTGGTGTGGTTAACATCATTACTAAAAAAGTGACTAATGAAACCCATGGCTCAGTAGAGTTTTATACATCGCAACCTGAAGACTCTAAAGAAGGTGCATCAAATCGTGTTGGTTTTAACGTAAGTGGGCCACTGATTAAAGATGTTTTGTCTTATCGTTTATATGGTAATTACAATAAAACAGAAGCTGACGATGTTGATATTAATAAATCAATTGGTAGTACCGCAGCTGGGCGTGAAGGCGTTAAAAATAAAGATATTTCAGGTCGTTTAGCTTGGCAGGCAACAGATCAGCAAACTGTTTTGCTTGATGTTTCTTCTAGCAAACAAGGTAATATTTATTCTGGTGACTCTCAGTTAAATGCAAATGCTGAGGCGGATGCGATTCTTTCAGAACTTATTGGTAAAGAAACCAATACTATGTACCGTGATAGCTATGCATTAACACATGAGGGGGATTGGTCTTGGGGTAAGAGTAAGCTCGTTGCTCAATATGACAAAACGCATAATAAACGTCTTCCAGAAGGCCTTGGCGGTAGCACGGAAGGAAAAATTAATAATCTTGATGATAAAGCCACTTCACGTTTGGAAACTCTTCGATTTAATGGTGAAGCCAATATTCCTTTTGAATATTATGTACCGCATGTATTAACACTTGGTACTGAATGGGTTGAAGACAGATTTAAAGATAATGTATCGACAAACCAAGGGAAAGACAGTAGTGGTTCAGGTTATGGCGATCAATTGGCTAAAGGCGATCGCAGTAAAATGGAGTCACGTATTGCTTCTGCATATGTCGAAGATAACTTGAAACTCACAGACAGTACAGATATCGTGTTAGGCCTTCGTTTTGATGACCATAGTAAATCTGGTTCTAACTGGAGCCCAAGCTTAAATATTACCCAAAGACTTAACGATTATTTCACTTTAAAAGGTGGGGTAGCAAAAGCTTATAAAGCACCGAATATGTATCAAAATGCCGAAGGGTATTTATTAAGTACAAATGGTAATGGTTGTCCGGCCAATATTGAGTCACGTTGCTTGTTGCAAGGTAATGGTGATTTAAAACCAGAAACTTCGGTAAACAAAGAGCTTGGTATCCAGTTCCAAAAAGATATCGTGAATGCAAGCTTAACTTGGTTCCGCAATGACTATAAAGATAAAATTGTGGCTGGTACAAATGTGGTTGGAACAGTTGATGGTTCAAGCACGAATACAAATACAGGAGCTGTGACCAATACCAAGTGGAATATCTTACGTTGGGAAAATACGCCTAAAGCATTAATTCAAGGTTTTGAAGGAAGCTTAGGATTAGACTTCGGTGATATCCGCTGGACTAATAACTTTACGTATATGATGGATTCAAAAGATAAACAAACAGGTAATCCATTATCTTTAGTTCCAATCTATACAATTAACTCAATTTTTGATTATGACATCACAGATCAGTTAGATGTAAATTTTGTATTTACTCAATATGGTCGTCAAAAATCACGTCAGTTTGCAGAAAGTAGAATCGAATCTGGTATTGGTTCAGGTGGAGCAAATTCTGCGCTTAAGCCAAGTACTGTAAAAAGCTATAGTACCGCTGGAATCAATGTCGGTTATAAATTTTCAGACAATATAAGTACGCGTGTTGGTGTAAGCAACTTGTTTGATAAACAAATTTTAAGAGACAGTAATTCAATCAGCCAAACTTATAATGAACCAGGTCGAGCTTATTACGCTTCTTTAAAATATTCTTTCTAATCAACACAAATAACAAAGGCGCTTTAAGCGCCTTTGTTATTTAAAATATCTAATGTTTTTTCAGAATAATAAAACTTTTCTAAGTAAACACGGGCACGGCGTCTTAAATGTCCTGTTGTAATTAACTGCTGTAATACAGGCACAAGTAACTTGGTCAGCTCATGTTGTACTAAACCTTCATCAATATTGAGGTCACGAAGTAACAAGTCAAAACTACGCTCCTGATTACGTACATACCAAGTATAGATACCATCATGTACTTGCTGTTTTAGATAATCAGTTTGACGAATGTGGTCCCAGATTTCATGCCCTAAACCAACCGTTTTTGATAAGTCTTGAGTTTCTACATAATTTTTTAAAACAGAAAGTGGCATAGTTTTAACTTTATGCCAAACATTTGCCTGAAAATGGTAGAGCTTATCATTGTCAAAATGTTGGTTTAAAACACGCTCACTCATTTGGCTGAGTTTTAAAATATTCTTTTGCAAATAATGATTAATCGTATCGTCCAGATTTGAATCGGTTACTGTTTCTAAAACAGATTTCCCCATTTTCATAAAACGACCTACACCGGGCACACGTTTTGACATCGATTCATCTAAATAATCATGCATTGTTTGCTGAATCAGTTGCGTGAGCAGGGCCGAAAAAGCAGGGTTATTCACAATCGTTTTAATCAGTTTTTTACGGTGCTGTTCCTTACTTGCAACGTATTGTGCAATTCGGTCAATCGTTAGAACAGGAATAACATCTTCAACAGTTGCGCTTTCATTTGCAGGATGAATCAATGCAAAGCGAATATGCTCAGCAATTTGTTCAATCAGGAAATCAGAAGCAGGCGTATCTAAAATCTGCTTTTGAATGAGCTGTTGAATTTGTTCAAAAGTCCACAGATGTTGTAATTGCCGACTCCCCAACCAATGATAAAATTGCTCAAACTCTTGCTGGATCACCTGAGTCTGAGCAAATTGCTCATCTAAAAAATCTAGATGAGCTTCAATAAGTTTTTCAATAAGTGGTTGGGTAGACATAAGGTCTCACAAGTCCGAAGTTTTATTAAGGTGTGGTCGTTTTTGACGACTGATTTGTTTCTACTTTAAGTAAAAACGGTAGATATTGTTGCATAACCAACTGTTCAGCTTCCAATATTGGCATATGACCTACATTTTCTAAAATAACTGGAGGCTGAGCATTCTTTAAAAGTCGTTTTAGTTCACTTGCTACTTCGACATTAATAATCTTATCTTGTTTGCCCCATAGAATGAGCGTCGGTGCATCGATCGTTTTGGTAAGTACCGCAAAGGAGTCTGGTGTATAGACTTTATTAAGTGCAATCAATTGATCAACCAGTTTTTGTGTTTGAGGTGCCTGATCAATCATCAACTTTTCTTGAGCTTGAAGAAACTCTTTAGGAATAAACGGAGGATTAAACATGGTTTGTTTTAATAAATAATTAAAGTCACCTTTTTTAGACACTAAAAGTTGTTTGAGGTAAGCAGGATCTTTTAAATAAATTGTATTGGCTGAGCGAAAAATACCGCCGCTATCTACTAAAAATAAACTTTTCGTTTCAAATGGATATTGTCCAGCATAGAGTAGGGCAATAGAGCCGCCGAGTGAGTGCCCAGCAATATGAATTGGACCTTTTAAATTTGCAGCCTCAACAAAGCGACGTAACTTTTCAGCAAGATTTGGTACAGAATAATCGAAGTCTTGTGGAACGATAGTTTCACCACTACCCGGTAAATCAGGAATAATGACATGGTAATTTGTGGTGAGATAACGAGCCACTCGGTTCCAGTTATCACGGCTACCCGCTAAACCATGAATAAGGAGTAAAGTCGGTTTTGTTGTAGAGCCGCCTTCGCTATATGACCAAGTCACATCACCGACTTTTAAGCTTTTGCTTTGTAGGCCTGCCCAGCTACGTTCTTGCTGTAATACATTCTGGAATGTCACATCAATATTATCGGCTGCCTGTGTTTGAGAAATAATCATCACTGACAATACGCTACAAGCCAAAGTCAGGGCGGTAGCAGTTTTTTTCATAGAGGCCATAATTGATGTGGACAGCCTTGTCATAGATTTCATCCTTGAAGCTTAAGCGAGTTTGAAAAATTATTGAAAAACTTTGCCAATGAGTCATTTGCCAAATGTTTGGAATGAAGAAAATTATAGTCAATCCGAGAACCAAAGTATGTCTATTTTTTCACTAAACAGTAGTGAATATGCAGTGAGCTCTACATTAAAACAGGTTAAGTATTTTTAAATTTTTTCATAGAAAAGGATTTATTTTTTGTCAGTGACATTCAAATTTTGACACATTAAAATGATTTCCAACCTTGAAAAAACAATGGAAATATAAAATGCCTACTGCGCAAGAAGTTTTAGATCGTCTGAAAGCCGGTAATCAACGATTTGTAAATGGAAATACTTCCCTTGCAAAAACCTTATCTCATCAAGAACGCGCTGAAATGGCAAAGGATCAAAATCCGTTTGCAATTGTACTTGGCTGCTCAGATTCTCGTGTTCCAGCAGAGATGGTATTTGACCAAGGTCTTGGTGACTTATTCGTAATCCGTGTAGCTGGTAATGTGGTTGCACCTTCACAAGTCGGTAGTGTTGAGTTCGCAGCAGAGCGTTATGACTGCCCAGTTGTAGTTGTATTAGGACACAGCCATTGTGGTGCGATTCAAGCAACAATTGATACGTTAATGAATCCTGATCACCCGCCATCATCTAACCTAATGTCGATTGTGAACCGCGTTCGTCCATCAGTTGAAATTTTAATGCAGACTGACTTAAAAAATGATTTGAAAAAATTATCATGTCATGCGGTACGTTCAAACGTTTTTGCTTCTGTAAATCAATTACGCCATGGTTCAGCGGTGTTAGAGAGCCTGATTGCAAAAGGTGAATTAATTGTTGTTGGTGCAGAATATTCACTCGAAACAGGTGAAGTTACTTTTTTTGATTTCTGATCATATTAAAAAGAATGCTTAAAGATAAAAGGTGCCTATAGGGCACCTTTTATATATGGGTAAGCTAAATTAAGTAGTTTTGACTGCGCTTGAGCATTGGGATGAATCAAATCATTTTGCATAAGCTGTTTTTGACCAGCAACACCATCTAGAAAAAACGGTAGTAGTTTCACCTGATATTTTTGACTTACAACTTTATAATTATTTTCAAAAGCTTTGCTATACGCAGCCCCATAATTTGGCGGAATCTTCATGCCAAAAAGAATAACTTTGGCTTTTTGTTTCTGGCTTAATTGAATGAGCTGATCCAGATTCTTTTGAATCATTTGAGGTGATTGACCACGCAAGCCATCATTCCCGCCTAATTCAATCACGACAACATTGGGCTTATAAGTCTGTAATAACTTAGGTAATCGAGCTAAAGCACCGCTTGTTGTTTCTCCACTAACACTTGCATTGACCACTTTGTGTTGTTTGGGATACTGTTGGTCTAAACGTTTTTGCAGTAATTGTACCCAACCTTGTTTGGGATCAATTCCGTAACCGGCACTAATACTATCTCCTAAAATTAAAATAGTTTTCGCCGATACAAGCATGGGCAGCATACTTAATGAGATGAGCATGATGCTTTTAGAACCAATCAAAAAAGATTTAGACATTTGTACTTCGACCCTGATTCTGAATACATAGGACTTTTCACATCATGCCACAACCCATCATTGCTGCCCATCAAGTTACACAAACTATTCAGATTAACCAAAATCAGTTTACGATTTTAAAAGATATTGATTTAGAGATTTTTGAAGGGGAACAGGTAGCAATTACGGGACGTTCCGGCTCAGGTAAATCAACCTTACTAGGAATTTTGGCGACTTTAGATCAACCGTCTGAAGGAGAAGTCTGGTTGTGTGGTCAAGCTGTTCATCAGTTAACAGAGGAACAACGTGCCCAAATCAGAATGCAGCATATTGGTTTTGTATTTCAGTCTTTTCAACTTCTGCCTCAGTTGAGTGCGCTTGAAAATGTGATGTTACCTTTACGATTACGTAAAGACTTTGATTATAAAACAGCGGAGAAAAAAGCTTTAGATTGGTTGCATCGAGTAGGGCTGAGTCGTCAAGTTGAACAAACGCCTAAAGTCTTATCTGGTGGCGAGCAGCAGCGTGTAGCCATTGCACGCGCTCTCATTGCAGAACCACAAATTATTTTTGCGGATGAACCGACTGGAAACCTAGATGGTCAGACGGCACAAGAAATCGAAAGCTTGCTCTTTGATTTAAACCGAGAGTTAGGTACGACTCTGATTTTGGTGACCCATGATCGTAATTTAGCAACCCTTTGTCAGCGTCATGTTGAGTTAGATGATGGCCGACTAAAGACAGTACAGGGTGGTTAAGCTATGCGTAATCTTCTCAAACCACTTTTGCTACAGAGTTTTCGTACGGGTGGATTATATCTACTCATTATTGCTTTATCGCTTGCGATTAGCGCAACGACAGCCCTGAAATTTAGTAACGATCAAGTTAAAAATGCAGTAAGTCTGCAAGCTTCACAAATGCTGGGTGCTGATTTAGTTCTGTCGAATAACGAGCCTATCGAGCAGTCGTGGAAAAAAAGGGCAGAGCAGCTAGATCTAAAACAAACCAATGTCACTATATTTAGCTCGATGGCACATACCCAAGATCAGTTTGTCATGGTGAATGTAAAGACAATTGAGCCTTTATTTCCACTCAGAGGACAGTTGGAAATTGAGCCAAGCGCTAAAGCAATTCAATCTGGTGAGGTTTGGCTAAGTCAAAGAGCAGCCGATTTACTTAAAGTAAAGCTAGGAGATACTGTTTCTATTGCTGATGGTACCTTCCGTTTTAGTGGCGTGATTGTGCGTGATTCAAATCAAGAACTCGGTTTTTCAGGCTTTTCTCCAAGCGTTATTATTCATCAAGCCGATATTGCTAAGACTCATGCGATTCAGATAGGGAGCAGAATTGACTATCGTTTATTAATGGCAGGTAGCCCTGAACAGGTTCAGTCATTTTCAAAGCAATTTAAGCAACAGCATCAACCATCTAAAGAACCAGATGAAACGGCAGGTTTGCGTTTACGTGATGCGAGTGAATCAAATAGTCGGTTATTACGCCCGCTTGAAAACCTAGATACCTTTTTGCAATTAGCCAATATTTTAACGATTTTGTTGTGTGGGATTGCCATTGCTTTAACGAGTCAAAGATATGTTCAGCAAAACCAAGATCATATTGCACTTATTAGATGCTTAGGCGCCAGTAAGTTCCAAATCTTGTGGGCATATATTGGATTGCTTTGTATTGTCAGTGCGATTTCAATTGTGCTGGGAAGCCTATTAGGTTTAATCATGGGGTTTGGCCTGCTGCAACTTATGCTGCAATTGATTCCTCAATTAGAGTTAAGTTTTTCGGTTGTACCTCTTTTGGTCGGGCCTTTACCAATTGCGATTTTTACCAGCGTGATTGTGCTGCTTGGTTTTATTTTGCCAAGCATTTGGGAGCTTTTAAATACACCTCCAATTCGTGTTATTCGGGAGCAAGCCAAATCTCGCAAATCTTTATTTTTTATGTTTTTTGCAGGAATCACTAGCCTAGTCGTTTTTAGTTTGGTATTGAGTGAAAACTTAATGCTCAGCATTCTGGTTTTAGCAGCCATTATTGTTCTTTGTATTTTGCTTTACACTGTTGTTTGGCTATTGCTTCGCAGTTTAAAAAAGCTGAAAAATCGTTTGTCTTTTTATATTCGTTCGCCATCGCAAAGCGCCTTACAAATTACTGCATTGGCTTTAGGCTTAAGCCTCATTACAGTACTCAGTGTATTAAGAACAGATTTATTAGAGCGTTGGCAACAACAACTTCCGGAAGGAACACCGAATCAATTTGTTTATGGATTGCCTCCATTTGATTTAAAAGCCTTTGAGCAACAGTTAAAGCAACATGGTTGGCAAAGCACCCCGTTATACCCAAATATTCGTGGCCGATTACTGGCTAAAAATGATGTACCTTTTTCAGAAGAGGCTATAAAGCAAAATAATTCTTTGCGCCGTGAATTGAATTTAACACAATCAAATCAATTGCCGAATGACAACGTAATTACAAAAGGACAAGCTCAGTTTAATGGCGTAGGGCAAGTTTCAGTCGAAAGTAAAACTGCCGAAAGTTTGGGAATCCAAATTGGAGATAAGCTTACTTTTGGTTTGCCCGAAGGCAACTTACAGGCCAAAGTTGTGAATTTCCGGAGTGTCGAGTGGGAAAGTTTTAGCCCTAACTTTTTCTTTATTTTTTCACCTAAAACCTTAGACGAAAATGCTGGAAGTTATTTAGGTAGTTTCTATGTGCCTAAGCAAGATCAACCTAAAATGATCACTATTATTCAGCAGTTCTCAAATACAGTATTTATTGATGTTGACCGGATTTTAGATGAAGTAAAACGCTTAATGAATGTTTTGGTCAAAATAGTAACTGTACTGGCAGCGTTAGTCGGTTTTTCTGGAATATTGGTACTGATTGCATGTTTAAACCTGTTAATGGACGAGCGACGCCGTGAGGTTGCTTTACTGCGCTCATTTGGTTTATCTAAAAATAAAATGAAGCAAATGCTCAGTTTTGAGATTGGTTTCTTAGGTCTGCTAGCAGGCATAGTTGCCTGCTGTTTTGCAGAAGTGATTAGTGCGATCGCAAGCTATAAAATGAATATGGCAATACAGTGGCATATTGAAATATGGCTGATTTTACCAATTGGCATGATGCTGGTTTGTGCGCTGATTGGTCGTTATCGACTAGGCTATCTCTGTAATTTGCCACCTTTACAAAGTTTAAGAGAATTAAACCAAGTGTAGTTTAAGGAATAATGTCAGGGTTCTGGATGATGATTTCATGCCATAGGGGAAGCAACGGTGAGTTGAGCTGTACACAGTACATATAAAAACCACCTGTAATTACAACTGCTCCTAATAAGCCTAAGATTTTGAGCACATTTTTTAACTTGCTGACATAGCTTAAGTACCACATCAGTGCAAGAAATGCTCCAATAATCATGCCGCCAATATGCGCGGCATTATTAATACCTGTTGCGACAAAACCAAAAATAAGGTTGATGGCCATAACCATTAATAAAGCTTTTTTATCGAGTATGTAGGCTTGATGCGGAAGCGGGGGAAATAGAGAAAGTACTGTTAACGCAGCACCTAATCCCATTACGGCACCCGAAGCACCTGCACTGACATGAGGAAGTAAACTTTGATCGAAATGTTGCAGTAATTCATGCCCATTTTGAATAGTCATATAGCTACTGAGAAGGCTACCAAATAAGCCAGCAAGTAAATACATACCTATAAAATAGAAGCGACCAAATAGTGACTCAGCTACATTACCGAAAATATAGAGGGCCCACATGTTAAGCATGAGGTGAACAAGACCAAAATGAAAAAACATGCTGGTAAATAAGCGTTCGGGCTGCCCAGTAAAAGTAAGTGGTGTAAAATCAGCGCCCCAATGAATAGCATCTTTCATGACTGGGTCGCTAATATCGACACCAGTCGCAATTTGCCAGACAAACAAACTTACATTAATCAAGATCAGTAAGGCGGTCAGCCACCAAGTTTGTACATTGAGTTTACGATTAATGTGCGGAGGCTGATATTGAGTCATGCTATGCTTTTGTTATATATGAACATGCTTAACAGCTTAACATGAAAAAAGTTGAATACAGGAGATCAGGACGAACATGAAAGCTTTTATTGTTCGCGTGTTGTTAATTTTTATTGGGGCAATTCTCCTTATTCAGCTTTGGATTTTCTCAAGTTTAGTTTGGTGGCGTACACATGAAGTCGATACCACCATGTTTATGCGAATTGATTATTGGTCAGATACCTCAGAGCCGATCATTCATGAATGGCTTGACTATGATGATATTAGTGACAATTTTAAACATGCGATTTTAGCTGGGGAAGATGCAAAATTCATCCATCACCATGGTTTTGACTGGGATGGCATTCGTTTTGCACTAGAGCGGAATAATGAAGAAGGCGAAGTGGTTGCTGGTGGTTCTACAGTATCTCAACAACTGGCAAAGAATTTGTTTTTATACAATAAGCGTTCGTTTATTCGTAAAGGCCAAGAAACTATCGCAACTTGGATGATGGAGCGGATGTGGTCAAAACGCCGAATTCTTGAGGTATATATGAACTCTGTTGAATTTGGCAAAAACCGATATGGTGTAGAAGCAGCCGCGCAATATTATTATGGTAAAAGTGCGAGAAGCTTAACGCGTGAACAAGCTGCTTTTTTGGCCGCATTATTGCCTGATCCGAAATATTATCAAGATCACCGCAATGATCGTAAACTACAGTATAGAAAACGCGTTATTCTACGTTATATGAATAGCACCCAGATTCCCGAATAATGATGTTTTAAAGATGTGTAAATTTTTTAGTTTTTACCAAATTGTCATATTTTTGCAGCATACTGTTTTATAGAGATTTTGGCTGGATAGAGAATTGAGTTAGACATGAATACAGCGATTACACCAACGACCCCAACAGAATATAGTTATAATGACCGTTACATAAATCGTGAATTGTCTATTCTTGACTTCCATTTGCGTGTATTGGAGCAAGCGGTAGACCCTTTACATCCATTACTTGAGCGAATGAATTTCTTGCTCATTTTTTCACGTAATCTAGACGAGTTTTTCGAAATTCGTGTTGCAGGGGTGATGGAGCAATTTTCTCTGGGCAATGAGAGTCGTAGCCCTGATGGTTTGACGCCAAGACAAGTCTTACAAAAAATCTCTGAAACTGCTCACGCTGCGATTGAACGTCAATATCGTATTTTAAATGAAGAAATCTTACCTAAATTACGTGAAGAAGATATTTGCTTCCTCCGTCGTGGTGAACTAACGCCAGCACAGTCAGCTTGGATTAAGAAGTATTTTCAAGAACAAGTTGCACCTGTATTAACCCCAATTAGCTTAGATCCAGCGCATCCGTTCCCACGTCTCGTAAACAAGAGCTTAAACTTTATTATTACCTTAGAAGGTAAAGATGCTTTTGGCCGTCAAATTGATTTAGCCGTGGTTCCAGCCCCACGTTCATTACCTCGCGTTGTACGACTGCCAGATGAGTTAACAGGTGGTAAAGAACATCACGTCATGCTATCTGCAATTATCCATGAGCATGTGTCCGATTTGTTCCCTGGCATGACAGCAACAGGATGTTATCAATTCCGTGTTACACGTAATGCAGACTTGGCATTAAATGAAGATGTTGAAGATTTAGCAAAAGCTTTAAAAGGTGAATTAAGTTCTCGACGTTTTGGCCGTGCTGTTCGCTTAGAAGTAACTCATAACTGTCCGCAGCATATTTATGAGTACTTATTAGAAGAATTTGATTTAACCGATGAGCAGTTATACAAAGTTGATGGACCTGTAAACTTAGCTCGTCTGGTTTCAAATTTTAAACGCCTTCATTTGCGTTATGACTCGCATACGCCGATTGTGCCTAAAGTGTTTAAAAAGACCGAGAACATTTTCTCTGCAATGCAGAAGCAAGACATTTTACTTCATCATCCTTTTGAATCTTTCGCACCCGTGATTCAGCTACTTCGTGAAGCTGCTCGCGATCCACAAGTATTGGCAATTAAGCAGACGCTTTACCGTAGTGGTGCTGACTCTGAAATTGTACAGATTTTGGCGGAAGCAGCGCGTAATGGAAAAGAAGTGACCGCAGTTATTGAATTGCGTGCCCGCTTTGATGAAGAATCAAATATTGAAGTAGCTAACGTTTTACAAGAAGCGGGGGCTGTCGTTGTTTACGGTATTGTTGGTTATAAAACTCACGCCAAAATGATTATGGTGGTGCGCCGTGAAAATAACAAACTTGTGCGTTACGTTCATTTAGGCACTGGTAACTACCATGCAATGAATGCTCGAATTTATACCGATTATGGTCTCATGACGACCGATAAAGATCTCTGTGAAGACGTGCATCGTATCTTCCAAGAGTTGACTGGTATGGGCAAAATGGCGAAATTGAAAAAGCTATTACATGCACCATTTACCTTACATGCTCAGCTCATCAACTTTATTGATGAAGAAATTGCCAATGCTAAGGCAGGACGTAAAGCTCAAATTATTGTGAAAGTGAATGCCTTAACGGAAGTTCAATTGATCAATAAATTATATGAAGCATCTCAAGCAGGTGTTCAGATTGATTTGATTATTCGTTCTATTTGCTGTTTACGTCCAGGTTTGCCTAACTTATCAGAAAATATTCGTGTACGTTCAATTGTAGGGCGCTTCCTTGAACATACCCGTGTTTATTACTTCAGCAATAATGGTGATGCGCGTATTTACTGCTCAAGCGCAGACTGGATGGATCGTAATTTATTTAACCGTGTTGAAGCATGTTTTCCTGTGGAAGATCCTGCATTGAAAAAACGTATTTATCAACAAGGCCTAGTGAACTATTTGCAAGATAACCAGCAAGCTTGGTTGTTACAGTCAGATGGTACTTGGGTACGTGCTGAGCCAGCAGAGGGTGAAAAATTGCATAATGCTCAAAGAGCACTATTAGAAATGATTAAATAATAAGTTTTAAATTTAATTAAAAAAGCCGACAAAATGTCGGCTTTTTTAATTCACTGAAATTCAAAATAATTTAATTAGTTTTTCTAAATGGTTGTTGGGTATACGATAATAAGTTGAAGCACAGCAAGATGTTTTTAAAATATGTGATTTTTTCCATAAAACATTGAATTTTATAAATATACAAATCATGTGAAATCTACTTTAATACGCCGCATTAAATATACTTAACTTCGGTAAATGAATAAGATGCAATGCTTTATTAGAAATTTACTTATTAGAATACTTTTGGGGATAATGCCAGTGACCGCCTATGCAGATCAGAAGTGTTATGGGGATATCATCGTATTTCAAAGGTTTGATGATCAAGCGATATATCCTTATTTTGCACCCGTTTCCAGTGATAAAACTAAAAAGAGTGAGGTAAGGAATAAAACAATAATCATCCAAAAAAGAAAACAAAAGCAAGATGAGTTTTTAACGCAAAAGAAAAATGAGGAAGTTCACACAAAAAAAGTAGAAGAAAAGAAAAATTCTGAAAATAAAAAACAACTTGATGCTGCGATCGCTAAAGAAATTTTAGAAAATGGTGAAAAAAAGTGGATGGTTCAGGTTGCATTAGCAGCTAATCAAAATAAAGCAAATCGGGTTCAATCTCAGCTTGAAGCAAAAGGCTATAAGGTTGTCACTAGTTCAACCACTAAAGGAATACGCGTCATGATAGACCCAGCCAATGACTATGCTATCGCACAAATTATTAGAGAAAAAATTATTGCCGATAATAGTTTGAATATGCCGTCTGCTTGGGTGTTTAAGTGGGCATCGCTTACAGCTCAGTAAAACAAAAAGGAGTCCGAAGACTCCTTTTTTTATTCATGTAAATTCGTGGTGATTTTCTGCATAATTTGCAGTAATACGTCAAATTCACTTTGTAGCGGCGTACTTTTACGAGTGACTAATGCTAAAATGCGGCTTGGAGCATCTTCAATTGGTTTTGCAGTAATTTGATCATTAAACTTGATCATACTATTTTCAATTGCAATTTCTGGTAAAAGCGTAAAACCTAAATCAGAAGAAACCATTTCAACTAAAGTTGGTAAAGAGCTTGCTTTTAAACGGTTGTCATTTTTACGTTCACCGATAGGGCATGCACTTAAAACGTGGTCACGTAAACAGTGGCCTTCTTCAAGCAAAATTAATCTCGATAAATCAAGATCATCTAGTGAGTTTGCTTGCAAAGCATTTGTATCTTGCTTACTACATACAAGGTACAAATTTTCTTTCGAGATTTCAGCGACTTTTAGGCCTCTGGTATCAAACGGTAGAGCAAGAACAATCATGTCTAGATTACCGTGTTCTAGACGCTCTACAATTTTTTCACTTTGAGCTTCATGCAGATGCAACTGAATTTTAGGTAACTGCTGATGCACTTCATCAAGTAACCGTGTCAGGATAAAAGGTGCAATGGTTGGGATAACTCCCAAATGCAAATCGCCTGTTAACGGTTCACTCATTTCACGGCTCAAACGCATTAAATCTTGAGCATCTGCTAGTAGTACACGGGCACGAGCAACAACTTGTTCACCCAATGGTGTTAAACGCACATTCTGACGGTCACGCTCTACCAGAACGCCACCTAACAATCGTTCAAGCTCCATGATGCCGCCTGATAACGTCGATTGCGTGACAAAAGAGCGGCGTGCTGCTTCAGTAAAATGCAAAGTTTCCGACAACGTAACTAAATATGATAGCTGTCTTAGTGAGGGTAATGCAGCCATAGTGTCCTAGTATGATGATTTAAAATGATGCGCAAATAAACCGCTAAGCTGAGGAATAAAATGTGCAGGGATATCATGCCCCATTCCATCAATTAATTCAAACTTAGCACCGGAAATTGCTTTTGCTACAGCCTTACCATGACTAGGTGGAAGTAAGCGATCACGAGAGCCATGTAAGACTAACGCGGGTTGCTTAATTTCACGGTCCAGTTGAAGTAAGGAGCCTGTACATAATATTGCTAAAAACTGTTGAAGTACACCAGCAGGATAATAGCTACGTTGATAAAGTTTGCGTGCAGTTTGCATTGCTTCAATCTGGTTGACGTAACCAGGTGAACCAATCAATTGAAATAATTTTAAACTGTGATTAACAATACCATCTTCGTCACGTGACTCAGGTTTGCCAATTAAACTCAAAAGCTGTTTCGGAAAAGGAGGGGGTAAAAAAGGCTGATTATTACTTGTAAACATGAGTCCCAATTTCTCAACCTTTTCAGGATATTTTGCTGCAAGAATTTGAGCGATCATCCCGCCCATTGATGCACCAATGACATGTGTTTTAGTCACGCCTAAGCGGTCAATAAGCATTGATACATCATCTGCCATATCATGCAGAGTATAAGGGGCACCTTGATTACTTAGTCCGAGCGCAAAGCGACCCATCAATTTAACCGTATTTAACCGTTTACCTTCATGACGTACTTTTGAAGAAAGGCCAATATCGCGGTTATCAAAACGAATAACACGAAAACCTTGATCAATGAGTGATTTACAGAAGAAATCCGGCCAGAAAAGCATTTGAGCGCCAAGACCCATAATCAGCAAAATGGTTGGATGTTCCGGTTTTCCACCTACTTCTACATGTAGCTCAATACCATTGCCTAAGTTGACCTTGGTTTCTTGCATGAAAGATGTGTACGGCGAAATGTTAAACTGTAAGGCACTATTCATGTTATTCATTCCTTAAAGGAATACTCACAAAAGAGTATTCCTGATTCAAACCTTATGCTTGGGCTGGAATAAGATCTGGAACAAGCTTTGTTAAAGTTAAGCGTTGTTTACCTGCTGTTGCACCTAACAATACGAAACCACGCAATGTTCCTTCATTGTCAATTGCTTTAGCAAGCATACCATCGTCGAACTCTTCTGTTTCCCAGTTCACTTCTACATTCATTGGAGCTGGTAACACTGTAAGTGGAGCTGCAGGAGTTTTTACTGCAACTGGCATAGCAGGGTAGTGCACGGCAGTTTGTTGTCCGCTGAGGGTTTTTGCAAGAGCACGAGCTTGCTGCATAATCGGCATTACATACGGAAGTAGCGTGCCATTTACTTCAGCGCAATCGCCAATCGCATAAATATCGGCTTGATTTGTTTCAAGTAAACTATTGGTAATAATGCCACGGCTTGTTTGAATATCTGCACTTTTAGCAAGTGAAATATTTGGCTGTAAACCAATCGCTGAAAGAACGATGTCGGCTACCAAAGTTTGGCCGTTTGCGAGTGTAATCGCATAATCTTCGCCATTATTAATTTTACTGACTTTTTCAACGGTTGTGCCTAATGCAAATTTAACACCAGCCTCTTCGAGATTTTGCTGGAATGCAGAAGCAATATGACCTGGCAATAAGCGACCTAATGGTTGAGGTGCCAAATCAATGACAGTAATGTCATATTCACTATGAAGTAAGTCATTGGCGAATTCACAACCAATTAAACCAGCACCTAAAATAACAACACGTTTGTCTTTACGTTGAGCTAGATTTTCACGGAAAGCACGGTAATCAATTAGCGAGTTCACTACATGAATGTCATCACTACCATCGCCTGCAATTGCAAGACGAATTGGGTTAGCACCAACAGCTAAAATCAGTTTTGAATAGGGTTGATTCGAAGTTACCCCATCTTTCTCAAGAACAAGCTCATGACGTTCAGCTAAAATTTCTTTTACAAAAGTGAAAGGCTCAATACGCATATTGAGTTGGGCACCCATTTTAGCAGCATCACCTAAAGCAATCTGTTCAGGTGCTTTTTTACCTGCAAATGCATTTGATAATGTTGGTTTTGCATAATTCACTGCATCATCCGCACAAATCATCACAAGTTCTTGCTCTGGGCTAAGCTTACGAAACTCACGTGCTAAGGTATAACCCGCCATGCCTGATCCGATAATGACGATAGGATGCATTTTTCTCTCCAGAGTTAGAATTGTTTAATTAATACGGTAATGGGTAATATTCGTAAAAAAGACCATGTCAATCATGGCCTTTTGCTTTAAATCATTAGATTTCGATCATTTCGAAGTCAGCTTTTGAAACGCCGCAATCAGGGCAAGTCCAGTCATCAGGGATATCTTCCCATTTTGTTCCAGCTGCAATGCCTTCTTGTGGCCAACCTTCTGCTTCATCGTAAATCCATCCACAAACGATACATTGATATTTTTTCATGAGACTCTCCGCACTGATAAGTTTGCTCAAAGCTGCCTTTCAGTAAAACTATTCCATCTATTAATAATGTAACCACGATCCGGTCAATAATAACCAATGTGCCTTTGATCGGATATCAAATTTTTACGCAGTTCTACATTTAATGTAAAGCAAATAACGGAGTTTAATCATTCGTAAGCAAAGATGAATGGCAGGTTAGGACAAATAAGTGGTTTTTTAGGCAAAACTTGGGCATAAACTAATAATAACTAATACATTCTTAACGTTAATTTTAAACTTAATGTTGTTTGTGAAATTATTGAGAAATAAAAAGTGCCTTCTCATTTAAAAGATTTATATAATAAGAAAGCTAAATAACAACAAATAAAGATTCAACAGATGTCATCATTAAACGCGAAAATTAAAAGTCGACATCATAAAAACGGCATAAATCAGGGAAGTAAAATATGGAAAATTTAGAATATGAAGTAGAGATTGAGGCGCCTATAGAGAAAGTATGGGAATTACTTTGGAATAGCGAGACATATAATGCTTGGACAAAATTTTTTGCCCCAGATTCCTCAATGTGTACCGATTGGCAAATTGGTGGTAAAACTTATTTCTTAGATGGCGAAGGCAATGGCATGGTTTCCACCATTGAAGAATTGAAAAAGCCGGAAATCTTGATTTTTAAACATTTAGGAATGATTAAGGACGGTAAGGAAGATTTAGAAAGAGAAGAAGTTAAAGGCTGGAGTGGTTCCCAAGAAAAATATTTTTTGAGCCAGCACGATAGTGTAACTACTTTAAAAGTCGAATTAGCCACCTTACCTGAATACATGGGTATGTTGAAAAGTGGCTTCGTTCAAGGATTTGACGTAATCAAGAAATTGGCAGAAGAAAAATAGGCAATCTGCATTAATTTAAGCCAAATATTTTTTATAAATTTTCATAATCAAATCATTGAGGCGAGAAGGATAGGCCAAACGATGATGTCCGCCTTCAAAGGTTTCAATATTCATGTAGGGCGCAAGTTTTTCTTGAACCTGATACATATCAAGTTGCTCATCTCCTAATTCTAAATAAGCCATTTTAGGATTAGAGTGAGTAAGTTCTTCTTCGGAAAGCTGAGGGTAGTCTGCCCGAAAATTAGGGGTAAGACTTGGATTTGCCACAATCACAGCTAATTTATGTTGAGCGGCAGTTTTTAAGGCCCAATATCCTCCAAGGCTGTGACCAACCAGTAAATCAGGTTTGATCGTCTGAATAGCCTGATGATAAAAGTACTCAACAGATGCATAACTTAAGTTACGATAATCAACGTCAATACAAAATTTTTCAGGATGTGAAATGGCGTGGAACTTTGTCGATTCACGAGAAGAATCCAAGCCATGTAAAAATAAAATTTTCATTATTTACGACACAATCTCATTGATAAAATACAAGGCAAATAGGGCCTTTGAATATCGAGGTTATTTGGATTTTTTTATATTTTACTAAAAGCTTTAAAAAATGATCTTAGCGATTGGTCTAAGTCATTTTTCCTTTAAAAAGTACTGCTCTTTTCTATAAATTGTCTTTTTTCATTTTTGTTTGATTGAAATCATTCGAAAAACTCCTGCAATCTGTTAAGCTATGCCACTTCATTTTTACTTAATCGAGGCAGAGATGACGCAACAAAACGCTCAATCGACTTCTGAACCAACTATTTCCGAAAACGATTTAATTGCACAGCGTCATGCCAAATTAAAGCAAATCCAAGATGTTGCGAAGGAAACTGGAAAGAGTCCTTGGCCAAATACTTTTAAGCGTGAACATTACGCAGCTGATCTACAAGAACAATTTAAAGATCAGTCGAAAGAACAAATTGAAAGCGCTGAGCATGTCTATGTAAAAGTGGCTGGCCGTATCATGTTAAACCGTGGTTCTTTCATGGTGATTCAAGACATGACAGGTCGTATTCAGTTATATGTTGACCGTAAAGGCTTACCAAAAGATATTCTTGAAACTATTAAAGGTTTAGATCTTGGTGACATTATTGCTGCCGAAGGTTATATCGGACGTTCAGGCAAAGGTGACTTATATGTTCATCTTGAAGGTTTTGAACTTCTTACAAAATCTCTTCGTCCGTTACCAGATAAATTTCATGGCTTAAATGACACAGAAGTTAAGTACCGTAAACGCTACCTTGACTTAATTGTGAATGAAGAAACACGTAAGACTTTTGAAATCCGTGCCAAAGTTGTTGCAGGTATTCGAGCATTCTTAAACAATGAGCGTTTCATGGAAGTTGAAACGCCAATGATGCATGTGATTCCAGGTGGTGCTTCTGCACGTCCATTCGAAACACATCACAATGCTTTGGATATGCCTTTATTCTTACGTATTGCGCCTGAACTTTATTTGAAGCGTTTAGTTGTGGGTGGTTTTGAGCGTGTGTTTGAAATCAACCGTAACTTCCGTAATGAAGGGGTGTCAACACGTCACAACCCTGAATTCACGATGATCGAGTTTTATCAGGCATATGCTGATTATAAAGACCTAATGGCATTGACTGAAAATATGCTTGAAAAGTTGGCTTTGGATATTCTAGGTACAACTGATGTTCCTTACCAAGGTGAAGTATTTAGCTTCAAAGGACCATTCAAGAAAATCTCTATGTTCGATGCGATCTTAGAGAATAATCCGCAGTTCACACCTGAAAATGTAGGTGATCGCGAGTTTCTTGCAAAATTTATTCGTGAAGAGTTGAAAGAAGAGGTTAAGCCAGGTTTTGGTTTAGGTAAGCTTCAAACAATCGTATTTGAAGAAACTGTTGAAACTAAACTTCGTCAGCCAACATTTATTACTGATTACCCAGCGGAAACTTCTCCATTGGCGCGTCGTAATGATGACAATCCACACGTTACAGATCGTTTTGAATTCTTCATCGGTGGTCGTGAGTTAGCAAATGGCTTCAGCGAGTTAAATGACCCAATCGATCAAGCTGAGCGTTTCCAAGCGCAAGTTGCTGAAAAAGACGCTGGTGATGATGAAGCAATGCATTACGATGCAGAGTTTGTTGAAGCACTTGAATATGGTTTACCTCCAACAGCAGGTGAAGGTATTGGTATTGACCGTTTGGTTATGTTATTTGCTGACGCACCAAGTATTCGTGATGTAATTTTATTCCCGCATATGCGCCGTAAAGAAGGTTAATCTTCTAAGATGCAAAAAGGCAGTATTTATACTGCCTTTTTTATTACTTTTTATATCTAGAAACTTACCTAATTATACTAATCTTAAGATAGCGTTAAAAAATGTAATTGCACAGTTTAACAATTGCAAAGTTGTGATAAAAAATTTAAGGTGTTGCTCATAAATAACTTTGAGAATTGGCTGGCATGTTTCTAAGAAAAACACTTTCAATTGCAATATTGGCAACTGCTTCATCCGCTATTTTTGCACAAGGTTTAGTGCTAAATAATGAAGACTTACGTACCGACTTAAACTGGTTAAATCAACAAGGTGTTATCAGTATTAGCACTTCAACTTGGCCGTTAAGTGGTGATGAAATTCAAAGAGCACTTTCTCAAGCAAAAGTGACGCATCCAGCTCAACAAAAAGTTATTAATTCAGTACTTAATGCGTTAAAAGCAGATAACAATACAGTTAAAGTGGGTGCTTTTGCTGAATCTGATATTAAAAATATTCCACAAGCATTTGGCGATAACCAAAAATCACAGTACCAAGGTTCATTAGAGTTTAATGCTGGCGGTGAAAACTGGGATGCTAAAATCCGAGTAAATGCAGAAAAAGATCCTCAAATTGATAATGGACAAGACGTTAATGTTGAAGGTTCATATGTCGCTGGTAAACTTTGGAATCAATGGGTAGTTGCAGGTCAAATTCCAACATGGTGGGGACCTGGACACGATGGTAGCTTAATTCGTGGTGATGCTAGTCGACCAGTTTATGGGGTAACTGCACAACGTGCTGTGCAAAATGCTTTTGAGACAAAATGGTTGTCTTGGATTGGACCTTGGCAATACCAAGCTTTTGCTGGTCAATTAGATGATTATAAAATACATAATGCAAAATTAATTGGGATGCGTTTAACTGCACAACCATATCCTGCTTTAGAACTTGGTGCTTCTAGAGCGATTCAAATTGGTGGAGATGGTCAGCCAAATAGTTTTAAAGCCTATTGGAATGCGATTATCGGTAAAGATAATGGTTGTACTGAAAGTAGTTGTGTGGGCGAAGATAATGCATCTAATCAGTTAGCAGGTTTTGATGCTCGTTTACAATTACAACCGTTGTTTAATATCCCAGTCAGTGTTTACGGGCAATATGTAGGGGAAGATGAGGCGGGTGGTTTACCATCTAAAAAAATGTATTTGGCTGGAGCAGATTATTCTTCAATAGTTAATAATATGCCTTATCAACTCTATGCTGAATGGGCAGATACACGTACAAATGGTGATGCAAGAGGGATTTCATATAATCACCACCAATATACAGATGGCTATTATCAACATGGTTTCTCGTTAGGTCATGCGATGGGTGGTGACGGGCAAATGTATTCAGTGGGTGGTGATATCCGCTTTGATGTCATGAACCGTTTAAGTGGTCGTGCAATGGTGGTTAAAGTTAACCAATCTAACTTGGCAATCAATAAAGCATTCCCTAAAGATGATGAAATTAAAGCGCTTGATTTAACATGGACGCATTTCATCAAACCTGATCTTCCATTAAAAATTAATGGATGGGTAAGTGATTCGGATCTTGAGGGTAATGATGTAGGCGCATCTATTGGTATTGAAATTCCATTAGAACGTAAAATGTTTGGTTTCTAAGATTAGATTATGTTTTAAAAAAAGAGAAGCGATTAATGCTTCTCTTTTTTTATGGTTTTTAAAGAAATCTAAAGACTAGAACATGATTTGCTTAAGTTGACTATACAAGCTAGGATTACAAAGTTATGCATGTGAATCAGCATATTACATGTATATGATTAAATCGAATATCAATATGAAAAAACAAGCAAAAGGAATCGGTTTTAAATCACTATAATGCATAACTAATGCTATAAGCCATATAAAGGCTTGTGGTTTGATTATCTATCACGAAAAATTGGAGTTGTTATGGCACTCGTTCCTCCACATGGTCTTCTAGGTGGTGGTTTAATACTACTTCTAGATTTTATGGGCAAAATGGATAGAGAAGGGCGTGTTCATGACTGAATCAAGACTTACACATCTCAAGCAACTTGAAGCTGAGAGTATTCATATTATCCGTGAAGTAGCCGCAGAATTTGAAAATCCAGTCATGCTTTACTCAATTGGTAAAGACTCGGCTGTGATGCTTCATCTTGCATTGAAGGCATTTTATCCTGCAAAACTTCCTTTCCCTTTATTACATGTAGATACGGGCTGGAAGTTTAAAGACATGATCGCGTTTCGCGATAACATGGCAAAAACACATGGTTTTGATTTAATTGTTCATCAGAATAAAGAAGGCCGTGAAGCAGGAATCAACCCATTTGATCATGGCAGTTCGAAATATACGGATATTATGAAAACCCAGGCTTTAAAACAGGCTTTGGATAAATATCAGTTCGATGCTGCTTTTGGTGGTGCGCGCCGTGACGAAGAAAAATCACGTGCGAAAGAGCGCGTATATTCATTCCGTGATAGTAAACATCGTTGGGATCCTAAAAACCAACGTCCTGAACTTTGGAACCTTTACAATGGTAAAGTGAACAAAGGCGAAAGTATTCGTGTATTCCCTTTATCTAACTGGACTGAGTTGGATATCTGGCAATATATCTATTTAGAAAATATTCAAATCGTTCCTCTTTATTTCTCTGCTGTTCGTCCAGTAGTAGAGCGTAGCGGTACGTTAATCATGGTTGATGATGAGCGTATGCGTCTAAAAGAGGGTGAAGTTCCACAGATGAAGTCTGTACGTTTCCGTACGCTTGGCTGTTACCCGTTAACTGGTGCAGTTGAGTCTGAAGCAGATACGTTACCTGAAATTATCCAAGAGATGCTTTTAGCCACGAGTTCTGAGCGTCAAGGTCGTATGATTGACCATGATGAAGCGGGCTCAATGGAAAAGAAAAAGCAAGAAGGCTATTTCTAAGACAATTTCTAAATTTGTGGAGTTTGAGCAATGTCTCATCAATCAGAATTAATCAGTCAAGATATCTTGGCCTATTTAAAGCAACATGAACAAAAAGACCTTCTACGCTTTTTGACTTGCGGTAACGTAGACGATGGTAAAAGTACGCTTATTGGACGTTTACTCTACGATTCAAAATTGATTTATGAAGATCAATTGCAAGCAGTAACGCGTGACAGTAAAAAAGTAGGAACTACGGGTGATGCACCAGACTTGGCGTTACTAGTAGATGGCCTTCAAGCAGAACGTGAACAAGGTATTACCATTGACGTAGCTTACCGTTATTTCTCAACAGAAAAGCGTAAGTTTATTATTGCTGATACCCCAGGGCATGAGCAATATACACGTAACATGGCAACAGGTGCGTCAACTGCGGACTTGGCAATCATCTTGATTGATGCGCGTTATGGTGTACAAACTCAAACTCGTCGCCATACGTTTATTGCGAGTTTGCTTGGTATTAAAAATATCGTTGTTGCAATCAATAAGATGGACTTGGTTGAATATTCACCTGAACGTTTCACTGAAATTCAGATTGAATATGATGCTTTCGTAAGCCAATTAGGTGATCGTCGTCCAGCCAATATTCAGTTTGTACCAATCTCTGCCTTAAATGGCGATAATGTTGTGAATCCGTCAGCTCATACGCCGTGGTACAAGGGTCAAACCTTGATGAGCATTCTTGAGTCGGTGGAAATCAGTCGTGAATCGAATAAACACGAATTCCGTTTCCCTGTTCAGTATGTAAACCGTCCAAATCTTGATTTCCGTGGTTTTGCGGGTACCGTTGCTTTAGGTGAAATCAATGTTGGTGATGAGATTGTTGCACTGCCATCAGGTAAGCGTTCAACAGTTAAAGAAATCGTTACTTTTGATGGAAACCTTGAGCAGGCTGTAGCGGGTCAAGCGGTTACATTGACCCTCAATGATGAAATTGATATTAGCCGTGGTAACGTTTTGGTACGTGCTGGCGAGCAACCATTAATTTCACGTAGTGTTCGTGCTTCAGTGGTGTGGATGAATGAGCATCCGCTCGTGAAAGGTAAGTTATACAACGTTAAGATTGGTACCCAGACTGTTCCTGCTAAAGTCACTAATATTCACTATCGAGTGAATGTGAATACACTTGAACATACTCATGTGGAAGAGCTTGAGTTAAATGCAATTGCAGATGTTGTAGTTGAGTTCGATGCGCCAGTTGTGTTTGATCAATATCAAGATTCTCGTTATACAGGTTCATTCATCTTCATTGACCGCTTAAGCAACGTAACGGTTGGTGCTGGTATGGTTGAGGCTGCTGTTGAATGGACTGCACATAGTAATCCTGTAACAGCTGAAGATCGTGCTGCACGTTTGGGCCAAAAGCCAGCGGTGATTGGGATTTCTGCACAGTTAATCGAGAAATCTCAAGTTTTAGAAAGCTTATTGATCCAACAAGGTGTAGTTGCGATTGCAAAAGCCAACTTAACTGCTGAGCAAATTACTTTATTGCGTGAGACAGGTGTTGTAGTTATTACTACGGCTGTGGATGGCACAGATACAGAAGTTACTGCTGAAACCGTTGAAGAAGCAGTTGAAAAAGTTGTTGAATTAGTCCGTCTTTAATAGGCTGAATTAATTTTGAAAAAACCCGCCTAAGCGGGTTTTTTTTATTGGGTTTAGAAAATACTTTGAGCTTTTAAAGTTAAATATTCTCTTAAATCTTTAGGATAGCTCTGAATCATCTTTAAAAATATATCTCGATCACCTTGATATAAGGCACGTGTTGCTTCTTCGTAATTTGGCATATTGCCCAACATGGCAGACATAAAACGGTCGATGGCTTGTTTAGCGAGCATAATATTACCTTCAGAATTTGGGTTATTTAACTCTTTATCAATTAACTTACGAATTACTGCTGATGCACTCGCACTTTGTTGATCTAACCAATTCCAATGTTTTTTCTGTAAAGTGATTTCACGAGAAATTACTCCGAGTTTAGGTCGTCCAACTTTTTTAATTTCTTCCGGTTCACCATAACGTTGATGAAATTCTTGTTCCGAACCAGAAAGATCAAGATCAATTTGTTGACCTGTTTGATCATTAAAAATCAGAATATTTTCCGTTGTTTTCGGAAGATCTTTGAGTTTTTTTGCAAGTTCAATAAGGGAGTCACTCGCAATAAGCGTGCTTCCAGTGAAGGCAGTATAGGTGATTTTAGTATTCATTTTAGCCATATATTTTTATCTGGGTAAAATAATATTATCAGGGTAAAATTAATTTGGCAAATAATTAAAATTATAACCAAAGAATTATTTGATTTTATGAGTGTAGTCTATGAAGTTAGGACTATAAAAATAGTCAAGATAATGAGCTATTTAAAATTTTACTCTGTTTTAGTATCGCTTTTATGAGAGAATACGCCTTTAGTTGTATGTATAGAGACTCCTATGTTTGAGCAATCTCCTGAATCTTTAAGCGATATCGAAATTTTAGACATTTTACAGTCGATGAAAAAAGATAAGCTAGATACGGAAGCAAATGAGATCATCCGTAACGGGGGAAAAGCAGGACGTCAGGAAGCACATAAACAGGCTTTAGTGGCACTGAATACAAATTTTGAAGAAAAGTTTGTAGAGGCAGTTACTCTTGCACTAGGTTTAAATGCAGCTCAAGCTAAAAAAATTCGCTATAAAAAAGATCGAATTCGTATTTTAAAAGCGCGTGGTATTGATTATTTAGCTATTGATGGTGCAGAAACAGCGCAAGTTTTGGCACAAATTTCACAAGCGATTGTTCGAGAAGATGCAATAGTTACTCATGACTTACATGACATCTTCCCATTTTGGAAAGAAGGTTGGCCAATGGTGCAATTTGATAATGCCTATAAAATTTTAGAAGAAGATATTAGCTTGCACTTTCATGCGTTCTTAGACGCCATGATTGAATATATAAATAAATAAAAATAAAAGCCCCGTTTGGGGCTTTTATTTATAGGGGAATAATTAAAGTGTACTAAAGAGCGGGAAAACGCCAATCACTAATGCAGTGCCCATCAAAACCATACATGTTATAAATGCCCATTTAAATGTGAACTTTTGATGATCTGCAAAGTCAACTTTAGCAAGACCGCATAACAAGTAAGTTGATGGAACAAGAGGCGATAGTAAGTGTACTGGTTGACCTACAATTGATGCACGAGCAATAGCTTCTGGGCTAATACCGTAATGTGAAGCCGCTTCAGCAAGAATTGGTAAAACACCATAGAAGAATGCATCATTTGACATAAAGAATGTCAAAGGCATACTGACTAAAGCGGTAATCGGTGCAAGATATGGACCCATGCTTGGAGGAATCATTGCGACGAATTCTTTAGACATCGCCTCAACCATACCTGTACCAGATAGAATACCTGTGAAAATACCTGCTGCGAAAATTAAACCTACAACAGCTAAAATACTATCTGCATGCATTGCGATACGCTTTTTCTGGATATCAACATCAGGATAGTTAATCAGCATTGCAATACAGAACGCTAGCATGAATAGCACTGACATTGGCAAAATGCCTTTGATTAATGCAATCATGAGAATAATAGTAAGTACCATATTTACTTTACGTAAATGTGGACGCGTCGCTTCAGGGTCTTTCGACACTGTAATATTGTCACCATGATGACTTTCAAGCTCAATCACGCCTAAACGTTTTTGCTCATAACGGCCATATAAATATGCCAAGAAGAATAACCAACCAATACTAATGATCATTGGAAGGATCATTGGTACGAAAATATGGCTTGGATCAACTTGTAACGCACTTGCAGCACGAGCAGTAGGGCCACCCCATGGCGTTAGGTTCATTACACCACTACATAACAGCATAAGCGCAGTCATGATGAGTGTGTTCATTCCTAGACGTTGATAAAGTGGCAACATTGCAGCCACACAGATCATATAGGTGGTTGAGCCATCACCATCTAAAGAAACGAGAGTGGTTAAAAAGACAGTTCCTAGAGTAATTTTTAAAGGATCGCCTTTAACTTTTTTCAAAATCCATTTAACCGGGGGGTCGAAAAGACCTGCATCGATCATTAAGGCAAAATACAAAATTGCGAATAAAAGCATTACGCCAGTTGGCGCTAATTTTTTGATGCCATCCAGCATCATCTCACTGAGACCTTTAAGTTCAATGTGACTTAAACTTTCAAAGTAATGACCTAGGCCCCAAGCAATGAGAGAAAAAATAAACGGGATGAGAATTAAAGCAATAATAGGGCTTAAACGTTTGGACATGATTAAGTACATGAAGCACAAAATCATGCCAACACCAAGTAATGTCAGCATACAATCAATCCTTTGCCTATAGTTTTACTGAACAAGTTTATTCAAAACTCTGACCTTGGTTATTCTTATTAATTTTTATTAAAAAGACAAATAATATATTTAGTTTATTTGGTTAATATATATTCGTTTGGATGGGTATATTTAGATGAAATACTGAACATATATATTAAGATTATAATGGTTTTATAATAAATGAATGCTATTATAAAATAATATAAAGGTATTATAAAAATAAAAATTATATGGCATTTTTTTTAATTATATATATTTTGATGAGTGAAATGAGAAGAAGAAGCATTTAGGGGCTTACTTTGAGCTAAGCTACATAAGTTTGTTTGCAATGTAAATGGGGCTTAATCACTTTATAAGCAGTTAAGAGATATAGATTATTTTATTAATTTTCAGTATTTAAGCTTTAATAGAGTTGTTAAATAAAATAATAATACTTTTAGATTAAAAGAGCAAATTGAATAAATGAATCTAAAATAATTATTACATATATTTAAAAAAGTTATTTAGTTTTAAAAAAATACCCCAGCTAAATTGTGGGGCATTTAAATTAATAACGATTAGTTTTCATCAATTGATGAGTGTGTTTCGGTTTGTTCTAAAATCCGAGTTACAAGAAGTTGGTCAATTTTAAAATGGTCGACATCGACAACTTCAAATTTATATCCACCAAATTCCACAAAATCTGCTGGACGGGGAATTTTGCGTAAACGGTACATCATGAAACCTGCAAGCGTCTCATAGTTTTCTTCATCAGGCATTTCATCAATTTCAAGAGCATGTCTTAGATCATCAATTGGTGTACTGCCATCAATTAACCATGAGTTATTATCACGTTTAATGATTTGCTGTTCTTCTTCAATAGGAGTAACCCAATCACCCATAACTGTGATCATGATATCGCTTAATGTAATCACTCCGACAACAAGTGCATATTCATTGATAACGACAGCAAATTTCTCTTTTGTAGAACGAAAACGGTCAAGTAGTTCAGAGAGTGTGAGAGTGTCGGGAATCATGAGTACAGTACGAATAGTAGACTCATTCAATTGAGTTGGTGATTGATTATTTAAAATGCGTACTAAGAAATCTTTAGCATCAACATAACCAATAACCTGATCAATATTTTCATTACACACTAAAAATTTCGAGTAAGGATATTCTGCTAATTTTTGACGAATACTATCTTCATGTTCATTTAAGGTGAAGTAAACGACGTTTTCGCGTGTCGTCATGCTTGAAGGTACAGTACGTTCTTCTAGTTCAAAAACATTCTCAATAAAGTGGTGTTCTTGTTTTTGAAGTACGCCAGCTTGAGCACCTGCATCCATGACTGCTGAAATATCATCAAAAGTAATATTGTCTTCGCGTGTTGTATTGACTTTAAACAAGCGAAATAACAGATTCGCAATAGCATTAATTCCCCAAGCTAAGGGTTTACATACCTTAATAAAAACTTGAATCGGGTTAATAACGCTAATTGCAATTTTTTCAGGTGCAATCATTGCCAAGCGTTTTGGCATGAGATCGGCAAATAAAATAAATAGAGAAGTTACTAAAGTGAAGGAGAGGGCAAAACCGATAGTTTGTGTCCAAGGGCCTTCATAAAAGCGGTCAACTAAAGTGACGAAAAAAGGACGAAAAGCAGCTTCACCCAAAATACCGCCTAAAATTGCAACTGCATTTAGGCCAATTTGAGAAGCTGCAAAAAAATCGGCAGATTGTTCTTGTAGATCAAGTACTTGTTGGGCACGTTCTTCGCCAGCTTCGGCTAAAATTTTTAACTTTACTTTTCTGGCGCCAGCCAATGCAATTTCAGTTAAAGATAAAAAGCCTGCTGCGATGATGAGCAGTACGATGATAATGATATTTTGAAAGAGACTCACAAATCACCCGAGGTTCATCATTATTATGACTATGTTTTAACACAAAAAAGCGCTGAGGTAATCAGATTGATTGCTCAGCGCTTGAAGATAATGTCTAAAATCGACAATTAAATCAAAATTTACTTAATAGTGAGAAAATTGCGAATTGTTGGTTAGAAATTCACGATTTTCTTCTTCAATCATTTGACGAGCAACAAATAAAATAAGTTGGCGCAACCAGCGATGAGCTGGGTGATGATGTAATAATGGGCACCAAGCCATTTTAAGTTCAAATTCTGGAATATAAAAAGGAGGATCTTTTATAACCAGTTTAGGATTTTGAGTTTGTAGGCGTGCCATTCGAGTTGGAAGCGTGGCAATCAGGTCAACATTTTGAGCAAGTAATGCTGGCATTTGGTAGTGACGAGTAAATACAGAAATTTTACGACGTTGACCAATACGTTCTAATGCCTGATCGATCCAGCCTAAACCGCCTTGTTTATCTGGATTTACACCAAAGCCTACACCCATACCAGTTTTAGAAACCCAGATATGCTGTGCATCTAGATAATTTTTAAGATTCAAATGGGTTACAGCAGGGTGTTTGTCATTAAGAATACAGCTGAAACTATCACGCCAAACTAAAACTTGGTGGAAACTTTGCGGTATTTCATTAAATCTATTAATTGCAAGATCAACTTTACCTTGTTCCATGTCTCTATAAGACACATCACTTGGTGTAAGAAAGTCGAGTACAACATTTGGAGCTTCAGAGCGTAGAGCTTTGACAAGACGAGGAACTAAAGTTGCCTCGGCATAGTCAGATGTCATAATGCGGAAAACGCGATTACTTGTATAAGGGCGGAATTCGGTACGGGGTTCCAAAATCATGGAAAGATCAGAAAGGGCATCACGAATACGAGGTTGTAATTCAAGTGCACGTTCTGTTGGGGTCATCCCTTCGGAAGAACGGATAAGAAGCGGATCATTAAATAAATTACGTAAGCGACGTAAAATATTACTCATTGCAGGCTGAGTTACCCCAAGCTGTTCGGCTGCGCGCGTAACATTTTTTTCACGAAGAAGTACATCAAGATATATTAATAGATTAAGATCTACTCGCTCCAGATTCATAAAAAAAATACCGAAAATAAAACCCTGAAATTGTTTCAAATTATGCCATATTTAATGATCATTGTGTGAAAAAATGATGAGAAAAGCGACATTTTTTGTAGGAATTAAGTAGGGTGGAAAGGCGTTTCAAAGGCACGATTTTACTGTCTTTGCTCAGTTTTGAATGAAAGAAATCTAAATAGAATATATTTATGAATAACTTCTCAATTTCTAGCATATCAATTGACTTTTTACATTGGCAAAAATAGCCTAATTTACAATTGACTTTTAGATTTAAAAATGAGTGGAAAATCTCCAAAAATTGTATAAAAATAAGACTTATTGAGTTTTTAGAATAAAACTCTATACTCCTTTAGGATAATTTTATTTTTATAAACAAAGTGTTAAAGTTTTTGGTTTTATCTATAATATCGATTTATTGGTATATTTTTTAAATAAATACTGAAGATTAACAAAGGATATTGGATTAATTGATTGGCTAAGTCTAAGCTGTGTTCATGAGGAAGCAGCTGGTGTCATAAGAAATTTAAGTAACGTGACTCTAGGCTTCAATCGATGAAATCCTAAAATGAATACAGGACAATATCATGACTACATATCAAACAGCGATTGATGCAGTACGTCAATTAAAAGCAAAATTCGGCAATACTTGGGCAGACATTAGCCCAGAAGATGCTGCTCGTATGCAACTTCAAAACCGTTTCAAAACTGGTTTAGATATTGCTAAGTATACAGCTGCGATTATGCGTCGTGATATGGCTGAATACGATGCTGACTCAAGCAAATACACTCAATCATTAGGTTGCTGGCATGGTTTCATCGCACAACAAAAAATGATTGCGAACAAAAAATATTTCGGTACTACAAGCAAACGTTATATCTACCTTTCTGGTTGGATGGTTGCTGCTCTTCGTTCTGAATTTGGTCCACTTCCTGACCAATCTATGCACGAAAAAACTTCTGTTCCTGCATTGATCG
This sequence comes from Acinetobacter sp. AOR18_HL, assembly GCF_027855145.1. Classification (NCBI taxonomy): domain Bacteria; kingdom Pseudomonadati; phylum Pseudomonadota; class Gammaproteobacteria; order Moraxellales; family Moraxellaceae; genus Acinetobacter; species Acinetobacter sp. AOR18_HL. The sequence goes on along the minus strand of NZ_JAKTIG010000061.1, from coordinate 65,990 downwards.
AAGAAATCTATACTTTCTTACGTCAAGCTGACGCAAAAGAATTAAACGATTTATTCCGTGCGCTTAAAAAAGCACAAGAAGCTGGTGATACTGCTAAAGCAGCTGAAATCACAGCTCAAATCGACAACTTTGAAACTCACGTTGTGCCAATTATTGCGGACATCGATGCTGGTTTCGGTAACGAAGAAGCAACTTACTTACTTGCTAAGAAAATGATCGAAGCTGGTGCTTGTGCGCTTCAAATCGAAAACCAAGTTTCTGATGCTAAACAATGTGGTCACCAAGCTGGTAAAGTAACTGTTCCACACGAAGACTTCATCGCTAAGATCCATGCATTACGTTATGCATTCTTAGAAATGGGTCTTGAAGAAGGTATCATTGTTGCGCGTACTGACTCTGAAGGCGCTGACTTGACTCAAAAAATCCCAGTGGTTAAAGAGCCAGGTGACATCGCTTCTCAATACATCAGCTACTTAGATACTCAAGAAATTGACATTGCTGATGCTCAAGAAGATGAAATCTTAATCAAGCGTGATGGTAAATTACACCGTCCTAAGCGTTTACCTTCTGGCTTATATCAGTTCCGTGCTGACACTCAAATTGACCGTGTTGTACTTGACTGTGTGTCTAGCTTACAAAATGGTGCTGACCTTCTTTGGATCGAAACTGCGACTCCAAACGTAGAAGAAATCGCACACATGGTTAACCGTGTTAAAGAAGTTGTTCCAAATGCTAAGCTTGTTTATAACAACAGCCCATCATTCAACTGGACTTTAAACTTCCGTCAACAAGCTTACGACCGTTGGGTTGCTGAAGGTAAAGACGTTTCTGCATATGACCGCGCTAAATTAATGAGTGCTGAATATGACAACACTGAATTAGCTGCTGATGCTGATGACAAGATCCGTACTTTCCAAGCAGATGCTTCTCGTGAAGCGGGTGTGTTCCATCACTTGATCACACTTCCGACTTACCATACTGCTGCTCTTTCTACTCATGAGCTTGCACAAGGTTACTTCGGTTCTGAAGGTATGTTGGCTTATGTTGCTGGTGTACAACGTAAAGAAATCCGCGGTGGTATCGCTTGTGTTAAACACCAAGCAATGGCGGGTTCTGACATCGGTGATGATCACAAAGAAATCTTCTCTGGTGATAACGCTCTTAAAGCACATGACGATGCTAAAAACACAATGAACCAATTCGCAGCTCACTAAGAATTGATTCATAAAAAAACCCGCTCAAATGAGCGGGTTTTTTAATTATTAAAAATTATTTTTTCAAAACATAGTGTTCAGCTAAAGAGCCTTCAACTTTTTTACCTTCCATATCTAAAGCAGTTGCAGTATTTTCACCAATAAAGAATTTACGATTTTGGCCTTTATCATCTAACGTAATAACTGAAGTATTATCTTTGTCGAAAGTAAAGGTACCATGGGTTTCAAATGGGTTGGTGTCACCTTTACCAAGATAAGTTTCGGTTAGCTCGTAGGTTTTATCATCTTTAAGTTCTAATTCGGTTTTAATACCTTCACAGTCTGCGCATGGAAGAGTGCCTTTATATGTGCCGTCCCAATCGAGTGAGTTTTCAGCTGTGTGCGCGGTATCTACAGCATTATTATTGGCTTCAGTGGTTTGTGCTGGAGCAGATGCTTGAGTTGTCGTGTCGGCTTTATTTTCATTTTTGCTACAAGCGGCAAGAAGGATACTTAAGAGTGCTACTGATAATAATGTTTTTTTCATGATGATCTAAACCTCGGAAAATAAATAAAAAACAAGTAAACAGGCTATGAAATATAAGAGCCTAATAAAAGTTTAAGTATGTAATTTAATTTTAACAAAAGGTAAATTGAGTAAAATTTAATCAAAAAAGAAAGATATAAAATTAAAAAAAAGTATCCACTAAAAAATTAGCGAATACCTCTATATATTAAGGTTGAGAAGAAACCCCACCTAAAGAATCACAAGCTGATTTATAAAGTTGATATTGTTGCTTTAAAACTTCATCTAGCGGCATGTCAAATAACTCTTCACCATTTTTATAACTCTCTACATATGAAGTCGCCTTTTCTTTGCTTACCGCTAAAGACTGTTGGTAGTAAGAATTAATTGAACTTGTTGCAATCTGACTTGTCTCAACATTTTTACATTCAAAATTATGGAGAATTTTTTCTGCACGTTTGACCTCACTAGATTGGCCAAAAATACACCCAGTTAAAAAGACAAGTGGCGTTAACACGAAAAAAAGTTTCATGGAGAGCAAGTATGGAAGCAACGGTGGGCGCTATTGTATAAATAATTCCATAAGTTACTGTGGTTTTATGTTAGACATTGATTGTTTTTTAACTCATTAAAATCAAAAAATTGTATCTAATTTTATCATTTTGCTTATTTTTATATTTGGTGCGTATTTTGCTTATAGCTTTAAGCACTTATTTTGAACATATGAACCAGAATGAATCAGGTACAAACGTTTTCAAAAAACTCTTTAGCACCATTTTGGTATGCGCGATTAGAGCTCGGATTTTGTTTTGAAAATTCGCGCACCATAATGAGTCATAGAAAGCACCATGGCCCTGTAAGGGTGCAAAAAATGCTCTGGCCTGAAAAAACAGGCGTATGTCATGCGATTATTGTACATCCTCCAGCAGGAATCGCAGGAGGAGATCATCTTACTTTTCAAATCGAAACCAAAGATCAAGCTCATGCGGTTGTAACGACTCCTGGTGCGGGAAAGTGGTATAAAACCAATGGAAAGCAAGCCTTTCAGCATATTCATCTTCATGTGCGAGATCAGTCTATTTTGGAGTGGGTTCCACAAGAAACGATGCTGTTTGACGGAGCTCTAGCACACTCAGAAACTCATATTCATCTTGACCATGCTGCCAGTTTTATTGGCTGGGATATGTTGGTACTCGGGCGGCAGGCACGCGCTGAACGTTTTGTGCAGGGAAGTTATCACAACCAGTTTAAGTTGTGGCGAGAACAAAAATTATTGGTTGCAGATACATTGTTTTTTGAGGGTGAAGACCGTTGGCTTAGTTCGTGTTTAGGTATGAATAATCAAGCAGTAATGGGAAGTTTTTGGGCCGTAGCACCTGAGAAATATCGGTCTTCATTTTATTTGGAACAACAGCTCGAACTCATTCGCGAATTGATAATGCGTATGCAAGCACCTGTAACTTTAACATTATTAGATGATGTGGTTTGTGCGCGTTTCTTGGGAAATGATGTCCGACATTGCCATGATGCATTTGCGGCAATAAGAGCAAGATTAAGACGTTATTGGTTTGATTTATATGAAGAATTTCCGAGAATTTGGAGAACCTAAGTTACGTTAAATTGCGTATTTAAAAAACGATTAAAACAAGTATGCTGCTTTTGAGCACGTATTTTGCTTAAAGAAAGTTAGATGCTATTTAGGAAAGAGATATGGAACTCAATCCAACAGAAAAAGATAAATTACTTATTTTTACCGCAGGGCTAGTCGCTGAGCGCCGTAAAGCTCGTGGCTTAAAGCTAAATTATCCGGAAGCTATCGCTTTTATTTCTGCTGCTTTGCTTGAAGGGGCACGGGACGGTATGACGGTGAGTGACTTGATGCATTACGGAACAACTTTATTAAAGCGCGAAGATGTGATGGATGGTGTGCCAGAAATGATTGCTGAGGTTCAGGTCGAAGCAACTTTTCCTGATGGCTCGAAGTTAGTCACTGTTCATCAGCCAATCGTATAAAAGGAGCGTTTATGATCCCTGGTGAAATCATTACTCCAGATGCAGACATTGAGCTGAATGTTGGGCGACAAACTTTAAAAATTGTAGTTGCTAATATTGGTGATCGACCTATTCAGGTGGGTTCTCATTTTCATTTTTATGAAGCAAATGATGCACTACAGTTTGACCGAGAAACAGCGAAAGGCTTTCGATTAAATATCGCTGCAGGCACAGCAATACGTTTTGAACCGGGACAAAGTCGGGAAGTGGAGCTTGTTGCTTTAGCGGGTAAGCGAGAAGTATATGGTTTTGCTGGTCGAGTCATGGGGCGTTTGGATGAAAATGTTGATTAGAAAAGCAATGAAAGATGACACAGATACTATCGTTGCCATAATCGCTCCATATGTAGATCAAGTGATTGCAAATGAAGAAGGGCGCTCACGCTTTAAACCAGAAGTCATACAAACAATTTTTGATCGAGAAGATATTCATTATTTTGTTGGAGAGATTGATCAACAGATCGTGGGTATAGTCGCTTATATGGAACCCTCACATTTAATGCATTTTTTTATTAAAAAAATGCATTTGAAACTAGGTCTAGGGCGACAGCTTTGGGATTTCATAGAAGAAAAAATTAAAAATGAAAATATAGACGTTGAGAAAATTACGGTAAATTCAAGTTTTTATGCTCAAGATGTCTATGAAAAATTTGGTTTTATTGTAAGTGGTGATGCTGCTGAAAAATGGGGAATCCGGTTTATCCCGATGACAAAATATTATGCTTTGCCATCAGAAAAATAAGGAACTAATCATATGAAAATGTCACGTCGTGCATATGCTGAAATGTTTGGTCCAACGGTTGGTGATCGTATTCGCTTGGCTGATACAGAGCTTTTTATTGAGGTTGAGCAAGATCTAACGACTTATGGTGAAGAAGTTAAGTTTGGCGGTGGCAAAGTTATTCGTGATGGAATGGGGCAATCTCAACTTTTAGCTGATGAAGTTGCCGACACTGTGATTACCAATGCTTTGATTGTCGATTGGTGGGGGATTGTAAAAGCTGATGTTGGCTTAAAAAATGGTCGAATTTGGAAAATAGGGAAAGCTGGAAATCCTGATATTCAACCTGACATTACTATTCCTTTAGGTGCTGCAACAGAAGTGATTGCGGGTGAAGGCCAAATTTTAACGGCAGGTGGTATTGATACTCACATTCACTGGATTTGCCCACAGCAAGTTGAAACGGCACTAATGTCGGGGACAACAACAATGGTGGGTGGTGGTACGGGACCTGCGGCAGGTACTTCGGCAACGACAGTGACTCCAGGGCCTTGGCATATTGCGACCATGTTGCAAGCCATTGATGATTTACCTATGAACATTGGACTGTTAGGCAAAGGTAATTTGAGTTTGCCAGCCCCAATTCGAGAGCAAATTAAAGCTGGGGTAATTGGTTTAAAGCTGCATGAAGATTGGGGTTCAACACCAGCAGCCATTGATAACTGCTTGAGTGTGGCAGATGAGTTTGATGTGCAGGTTGCAATTCATACAGATACTTTAAATGAAGGTGGGTTTTTAGAAGAGACTCTAGCTGCATTTAAAGATCGCACGATTCATACGTACCATACCGAAGGCGCGGGTGGTGGGCATGCACCTGACATTTTAAAGGCAATTGGACAAAGTAATGTGTTGCCATCTTCAACTAATCCAACACGTCCTTATACGATTAATACCATTGATGAGCATTTAGACATGCTCATGGTTTGCCACCATTTAGACCCAGCAATTGCTGAAGATATTGCTTTTGCAGAAAGCCGTATTCGCCGTGAAACTATTGCCGCTGAAGATATTTTGCAAGACTTAGGCGCAATTGCCATGATGTCCTCTGACTCTCAGGCGATGGGTCGTGTGGGTGAAGTAATTATACGTACTTGGCAAACTGCTCATAAAATGAAAATTCAACGTGGTCCTTTAGAGGGTGATAATGAGTTTCATGATAACAATCGCGTTAAACGCTACATTGCCAAATATACAATTAACCCAGCCATTACCCATGGTTTAAGCCATGAAATTGGTTCGATTGAAGTTGGAAAACTTGCTGATTTAGTGTTATGGAAGCCTGCATTTTTTGGTGTAAAACCTTCCATGATTATTAAAGGTGGCATGATTGCAGCGGCACCGATGGGTGACATTAATGCTTCAATTCCGACACCTCAACCCGTGCATTATCGCCCAATGTTTGGTGCCTATCCGCGTGGTGTACATAACACCTGTATTACCTTTTTATCTCAAGTGGCAATTGATGAAAAAGTTGCTGAGAAACTAAATCTTAAAAAGTTAATTAGCCCATGTAAAAACACGCGTGCAATTACTAAAGCCGATATGAAGCACAACACATATTGTCCAGTCATGCATGTTCATCCTGAAACTTACGAGGTGCGGGCTGATGGTGAATTATTAACGTGTGAACCTGCAGACACATTACCAATGGCTCAGCGTTATTTCTTATTTTGATGAATTTTATAGAGATGATATGTCTCATTACTCTAGATATGAAAGAAATAAATAAGGAGAGAGAAGCTAAATGAAAATTTACACCCAACGACTTGAAGATATTTCTCCTGATCAGGCATTTGAAACGGTTGAACTGACTTTTGATACCCGCCAAAAATCCCGCTTTCGAGCGGCTTTAGCGAGTGGCATCGATATTGGTGCGGATTTACCGCGTACTGGCATTTTGCGTAGTGGTTCATATATTGCAACGCAAGAGGGCGATGTATTACGTGTTGATGCCAAGCCTGAGCGATTAATGCAAGTCACTTCTCAAACCGATTTTGATTTACTTAAAGCTGCCTATCACTTAGGTAATAGACATGTACCGTTAATGTTGACCCCTGCAGCTTTGTATTTTGAGCCTGATCATGTGCTTGCAGAAATGGTAGAAGGTTTAGGACTTACAGTTTCAGAAACTGATCATCCGTTTGAACCTGAAAGTGGTGCTTATGCGCAGCATAGTCATGATCATCGTTTAAGCCCAATCAAAGCTTTACATCATGTCCATTCATAGTGCCGCGCAATTACTGCAACTGCTGACACTGTCTTCTACGGCATTGCCAGTTGGGGCGTATTGTTATTCACAAGGGGTGGAAACGGCAATTGATATTGGCCTAATACATGACGAAACCTCAGCAATTGCTTACTTTGAAGAAGTTCTTGAAATGCTGTTAGTACGGTTTGAGTTGCCCGTATTAAAGCGTCTCATGCAGCATCATGATGACTCAGAACAGTTTCTGGTTTGGGCAAATTTGTATAAGGCAAGCCGAGAAAGTAAAGAACTTTTGGCAGAATCTCAACAGCTGGCATTTTCTTTAAATGCGTGGATTAAAGATGTTTTAAAAAAAACAGTTGAGGTTAAAAAGCAGTTTGGTTTCGTACCAGTCTATGCACAGCTTTGTGGCCGACTCGAACTCAACGAGATGGATGTACTTACGGCTTATACCTTCACTGTTTTAGAAAATCAGGTTTTAGCTGCAGTAAAAACTGTTCCTTTAGGACAGATGGCTGGGCAAAGAATTTTATGGCACTTACATGGTTTAGTACCACAAGCGGTAGAGAAAGCTTTGAAGCTTAATGACGAGCAATTGAGCAGCGCTTTACCTCGTTATGCCATGCTGAGCATGAAACACGAAACACAATATTCACGGTTATTCAGATCTTAAGTTTAGGAAAAAGGATAAAAATCATGACAGAGCGTAGTCCATTACGAGTTGGAATTGGCGGACCAGTGGGTTCGGGTAAAACAGCACTTACACTTAATTTATGTTTAGCCTTGCGTAATAAATACAATATGGCTGTGGTGACAAATGATATTTACACCAAAGAAGATTCAAACTTCTTAACCCGTAATGAGGCGATGTCACCAGATCGTATTGTGGGGGTAGAAACTGGTGGTTGCCCGCATACCGCAATTCGTGAAGATGCTTCAATTAACTTGGCTGCAATTGATGATTTGTGTGAAAAATTCGAAGGCTTAGAACTTATTATCATTGAAAGCGGTGGGGATAATTTGGCAGCGACATTTAGTCCTGAACTTTCTGATTTAACTCTATATGTGATTGATGTAGCTGGTGGTGAAAAAATTCCTCGTAAAGGTGGGCCGGGTATTACCAAGTCAGATTTACTCATTATTAATAAAACTGACCTTGCGCCAATGGTAGGTGCAAACCTTGATGTAATGGACCAAGATGCGAAACGCATGCGCGGAGAAAAGCCATTCTTATTTTCAAACATGAAAACACAAGATGGTCTTGAAGAAATTATCCAATTTATTGAGAAACAAGGGCTGTTTAAAGCTTAAGGAGAGATTATGGACTTCATGAAAAAATGGAGTGTAGCGCTCCTTTCATTATTGCCGGCTCTTGCAATGGCCCATCCGGGACATGACCATGCACATTCTGGTTTTATGGCAGGCTTTATTCATCCGTTTACCGGTCTAGATCATTTAGTCATGGCTTTAGGTTTTGGTGTCTTGTTGTGGTCAGCTGCTAAACAGTGGAAAATTGCTGGAGTCATTGCCTTAAGTACTACCTTAATTGTAGGCTTTTTAATAGGTGCTCAAGGTTTGGTACCAGTTAATATAGCTGAATACGGCATTGTTGCTTCTTTAGTTATTACAGCAATTGCTCTATGGACAAAATCAAATAAAGTTCTACCAATTGCTGCGGCTTTGCTTGCAAGTTTCCATGGTATGGCTCATGGTGTTGAGTTAGCGCACGCGGGGCATATTGTTGCATTAGTAACTGGTATGGTTGCTGGTATGGCGCTCATCTATTTGGGTGGATTGGTGTTGGGTGCTGTGCTTACCCGATATGTGCCATATGGCAAAAAAATTGTTGGCGCCTGTGCAGCAGTTGTTGCAGTGATTGGCTTAAGCTAACTAAAACCTTGCAAAAAAAAGGTAGCTTTGAGCTACCTTTTTTATTCGTTTACTTTCTGGTAAAGCCCCGCGTGAACTGTACCAGCTTTAGTGGTTTTAACTTGTTGCCATGTGGCTGGAAGATGAAGCTGAGATAAATCTCGGTCAGCTTCAACGTAAATATACCCATTTTTTTTAATATGAGTCTCGGCCAAGTTCGAGAGCTCATGCCATAAATTAAGACTATAGGGTGGATCTAAAAAAACCACATCGAACTGTTCTTTTAAGCGGGGTAGAGCTTGTTGAGCCGTTGCATTAATTAGATGACAGTTTTGGGCTTTTAATAGTTCAATATTATCTTTTAAAAATCGTGCCTGAGTTTTGTCAGGCTCAATCATATAAACAGATGCAGCACCACGTGACAGAGCCTCAAAACCTAATGCACCAGAGCCTGTACAGATGTCGAGAACTTGAGCATTTTGAATATCCCACATGAGCCAGTTAAATAGAGTTTCGCGTACTCTATCTGGGGTTGGGCGTAAGCCATCAATGCTAGCGAAAGGCAGTACTCGTCTTTTCCATTCGCCGCCAATTATACGTAATTGATTTTTCATTATTCATCGGCCTCATTGGTAGCAGGACGAGCAGGAGCAGCTTGCGGTGTTGATGCTGCTGGTTTGTTGGTGGTAGCTGTAGCCGATGCTGGACCAGAACTTTCACCGCCGCTTGGAAGTTCACCTGGTTTAATACCTGCTGTCATTAACCCGCCATTGACTTGGTGATTTGCTGGACGAATCGGGTTTTTCTTACGAGTTAATAGCCAGTAATCAAAGACAGGTCTTGCAAGTTGAGCAGCTGAACCACCATGACGACCATTTTCCCAAATGACTGCAATCGAAATTTCAGGTTTTTCAGCAGGGGCAAATCCAACGAATAAACCATGGTCAAGTTGACGTTCACTCAAGGCTGCTTCGTTATAGCGTTTACCCTGTGCAATACTCTTAACCTGTGCTGTACCTGTTTTCCCTGCAATTTGGTAGAGGGGAGTACGAATACCGCGGCCAGTACCTGATTGAATTACATCAATCATGGCATCACGCATTTGAATCCAGTCTTCATCCGTGCCGTTGAATTTGATTTTGCCATCAGGCGCATTACGTACCGTAAATGGTTTTGCACCATGCGTTGCGCGTAAAACATGAGGCGTTACATGAGAACCATGATTTGCCGTAATTGCTGTTGCCATCGCAAGCTGTAATGGAGTGGCTGTAAACGCGCCTTGACCAATACTGACAGAAATAGTTTCACCCTTCATCCATTTCGCTTTACGCGTACGCATTTTCCATTCAGGACTTGGATAAAGGCCTTCACTTTCACTTGGTAAATCGACACCTGTTTTTTGACCAAATCCAAATTGGCGCATCCATTGGTTCATTTGATCAATACCCATTTGATGGGCAAGAATATAAAAATAGGTATCACATGACATAATGATGGCTTTATGCATGTTCACGATGCCATGACCAGATTTTTTCCAGTCACGGAACTTATGTGAATCACCTGGTAGATGGAAATAACCAGGGTCAGAAATTGCCGTTGACCAGTCTACAATACCGTAGTGTAGGCCACCCATTGCTTCCATTGGTTTAATGGTAGAACCAGGGGGATATACACCCTGCACAGCACGGTTATAAAGAGGTTGGTCTAAATTGTCACGTAGTGAACTGTAGTCAGTATGACTAATTCCAGTCACAAACAAATTAGGGTTAAAACTTGGGCTAGACACTAAAGCTAGAATTTCACCTGTACGAGGATCAATAGCGACAATAGCTCCACGACGACCTGCGAGCTGCTGAGAAGCGACAACTTGTAAACCGTAATCTAAAGATAAATAGAGGTCATTACCGCGAGTAGGGTCTTTACGACCTAAATGACGTAATACATTACTATGCGCATCTGCTTCAACAGATTCATAACCGGGTGTTCCGTGCAATAGGTCTTCATAGCTTTTTTCAACACCAATCTTTCCAATTAGGTTCGTCCCAGCATATAAGTCTTTATCAATACTTTTTAATTCTTTGTCGTTAATACGGCCGACATAGCCAATCACATGAGCAAATAACTCACCGTGTGGATAATAGCGAGTCATTTGTGTCTCGATTCTAACACCCGGAAACTTATATTTGGCTTCACTAAATTTAGCAATATTGGCTTCAGTTAGATTAAGTTTAATCGCGACGCGTTCAGTTTTACGGGCAGTTTTTATACGGCTTTTAAAACGGTCAATATCTTCTTGTGTTAAATCTAAAATAGGCTGTAATTGCTCAATGACACTATCAACATCTTCTACATCTGTTTTACTTAAAGTTGCTGTAAAAACAGGATAGTTATCTGCTAGTAATACACCGTTTCGGTCATAGATATAACCACGAGCAGGCGGAAGTGGTTGTAAGCGAATTCGGTTTTTGTCAGATGCAGTCGAGAATTCGTCGTAGTGAAAAATTTGCAGGTAAGCGTATCTGCTAATTAAGACTAATAAGCAGATGGTCACGATCCCTACGGCAAAAAAGATACGACCTCGATAAATGCGCTTTTCTTGCTGGATATCTTTTAAAGGAAAGTGCTGTTTCATAAGGATCGACTTAATGACATAGGGTAGAAAAATAGCTGCTTATTCTAACGCAAGAGCGCTTAAAATATTGCACAATTTTCAAAGTTTCATTGCATTTTAATAAGATACTTTTTGACTTTGCAGACAACAAAATTGTAGATACTTGTATATAAGAAGCAAAATAATTCTGTTAAAGTCTCTCATTCAATAGAATAGGGTTGTTCTCACCATACGATTAGGGAAAATGGAGAAAATAATGAGAAAAATTTATCCCTTACTTGCAGTTTTGACAGTAAGTAGTTGGGCCCATGCTCAAGACTACTCGTTTCTTCCGGAAGCAAAATTAGCAGGACATAATGCATCTACCTGGAATGTGGGTGCAGGCGTTACTCAAAAATTATTACATCTTAACGGTGAGTGGGTAAATCCGTATGGTATTGCCTATGCCAAAGCCGGTGCATTTTTGAATGGTGACAAAACCGCTGGTGGTCAAGTTGGCTTCCGATACCCTTATTATCTTACTGGCACAGACAAAAATGGTTACTATATCGGTTTCTATGCTGGTCATCTTGATAGTAAAGAGGTCGATGGTGATTTTAAATCCCGTTTAGGTGCGGGTGTTGATTTAGCCTATGTGTGGTTAAATTCAGAAAGAATTAGCACTTTTAGTGTGGGTATCGGTGCGGCTGAAAAATTAACCGACCAGAACGGAAATGTTGCTGCAGATACGAAACCACAAATTCAATTTTCTTATTCTCTAAGTTTTGGTTTATAAAACAAAGCAGTTTATCGTTAACTCGCCATAAGCAGAGCACAAATAAATACGAGAGTCTTACATGTTAGAGTACGTCAGTGGATTGTGGCAGACCTTTTTACACAGACCTGATTTTTGGGCCGTTTTGAGTATTATTCCTGTAACGGCTTTTGTCACATGGGCACATGTGTGGATGGCTTTAAAAATGGTATTTTACCCAATTAAATTTTGGGGATTCCATTTAGGACCCTTGCCAGTAGGTTGGCAAGGTATTGTGCCACGTAAAGCAGGACGTATCTCTGGGATTATTACCGATAACACTTTATCTAAATTGGGTTCATTGCGTGAATTTTTAGAAGCAATGGATCCTGAAGATATGGCCCGTATTATTGGTGAACAAGTCGGTTTTGAACTTGAACATCTTATTGATGAAGTCATGATCGATCGTAATGCTGTGCTTTGGGAAAATCTACCTTATTCAATTAAACGCCGTATTTATGCTCAAGCACATAAGCAATTGCCGGGTGTGCTAAAAGAATTAGTGACTGAGCTGACCATGAATGTAGAGTCACTGGTTAACATGCGTGAAATGGTCGTGAGCCAGATGGAAGGTGATCGCCGTTTAATGGTACGTATGTTCTTAAAGGTAGGTCAAAAAGAAATTAACTTTATTTGGCATATTAGTGCACTGATTGGCATGTTCTTTGGTATTTTCCAAATGGTGGTTTGGTTTGTAGTACCATGGCACTGGACAGTACCATTTTGGGCTGCAATTTGGGGCTTTTTAACTAACTGGATCGCAATCTGGATGGTATTTAACCCAATTGAGCCGCATTATATTCGTTATCCACAGATTTTTAGATTAACAAAAGATCGTAAGTTTCCATGGATTGTACCAGTTCTTCGAATTGGGACTTATAATGTCCAAGGCGCTTTTATGAAGCGTCAAGAGGAAGTCTCTGATGTATTTTCGAGCGTAGTCACAGAAGATTTGATCACGTTAAAATCGATTATGACCGAAATGATGTATGGGCCGCGTAAAGATAAAACGCGCCGCATTGTTAAGCGTCATATTAACGAAATCATGGAAACTCCGTTAGTTCGCACCTCTTTACAGCTTTCTTTAGGGCCAAGAGAGTACGCAAGATTAAAGACGGACTTGATTGATCGTTCAATTGAAATTACGATGGGACCCGTATGTGACCCAGCACTGAACGCAAGCCGGGCACAGAAGATTTTTCAAATGTTTAAAGAGCGTATTCGTGAACTTACACCAAAAGAATTTCAGAATTTATTACGTCCTGCATTTCAGGAGGATGAGTGGATTCTTATTGTACTAGGTGGGGTAACCGGATTTATTGCTGGTACAATACATTTGTTTGTGGCTTTCTTATAATTCGATGTCAGGCAGGATCTATTGAAGATTAACGAGACTTTTTCTGCCGGACTTCATATTCATTGTTTTAAATGAGGATGTTTTTTATGCGCATTATTTTACTCGGACCACCTGGAGCAGGCAAAGGGACTCAGGCTCAGTTGATCTGTAAGCGCTACAATGTCCCACAAATTTCAACCGGTGATATGCTCCGTGCTGCGATTCGTGAAGGTACTGAATTAGGTCTAAAAGCTAAAAGTGTAATGGAATCTGGTGGTTTGGTTTCAGATGAACTTATTATCGGTTTAGTAAAAGAACGTATTGCTCAACCTGACTGTGCAAATGGCTGCATTTTCGATGGTTTCCCACGTACTATTCCACAAGCTGAAGCTCTGGAAAAAGAAGGGATTAGCATTGATCACGTGATTGAAATTGATGTTCCTGATGAAGAAATCGTAAAACGTCTTTCTGGTCGTCGTCAGCATCCAGCTTCTGGCCGTGTTTATCACACTGTATACAATCCACCTAAAGTGGAAGGCAAAGATGATGAAACTGGTGAAGATCTTGTTCAACGTCCAGATGACCAAGAAGAAACAATCCGTAAGCGTTTAGCGTCTTATCACACTGAAACTGAGCAATTGGTTGGTTTCTATCAAGGCCGTGCTGCTTCTGGTGAAAATGCTCCAACTTATGACAAGCTTGATGGCTTGCGTACAATTGAAGATGTACAAAAAGATTTGTTCAACATCTTAGACAAATAATTTAATATTGTTTGTGATAATGAGCCCTCTTTGTGAGGGCTCATTTCTTTCATTAGGTGCAGGAGAACAATATGAAAATCATATTGATTTTGGTGGTATTGCTGAGTCTGGCACTAGTAATATTTTTGGCTTTTCAAAGCTACAAAATGCTAAGACAGGTTCAAAAACAAGTAAAAGAAGAGCGTAATGAAAAAAAACGTCTAAAGTAAGTTTGATTGGGTATGATCCCTATACCCAACCATATTTTTAAGCTTCAATATTTTTAATGGCAATTTGCTTTTGTGCGCCAAATTCAAAGCGATCAGGCCAGTTACAGACATCTGCAACAACACATTCTGCACATTTAGGTTTACGGGCGATACAACAATAACGACCGTGTAATATGAGCCAGTGATGTGAATCTAAAATAAATTCTTTGGGAATGACTTTAATTAAGCGGTGCTCAACTTCAAGTACATTTTTACCTACGGCTAAGCCAGTTCGATTACCCACTCGGAAAATATGGGTATCGACAGCCATAGTTGGTTGTCCAAAAGCTGTATTTAAAACAACATTGGCTGTTTTACGCCCGACACCTGGTAAAGCTTCTAAATCTTTTCTGTTGCTTGGAACTTCGCCGTTAAATTGTTCCATTAAAATCTTACAGGTCTTGATGACATTTTCGGCTTTTGCGTTATAGAGACCAATTGTCTTGATATATTCCTTTAACCCATCTACGCCTAAGTTATAGATTTTTTCAGCTGTATTCGCCACAGGGTAGAGTTTATCAGTTGCTTTATTAACACTTACGTCGGTCGCTTGAGCTGACAACATAACTGCAATAAGTAGCTCAAATGGAGATGAATATTTTAACTCGGTTTGAGGTGAAGGTCGTTGTTCGCGAAGGCGTTCAAAGAAAATTTGAATCTGCTTTTTCGTCATATTCTTGACGGCCATTCAGACCTCCTGTAATTGCATGAGTTGCTGTTGAAGTTCTTCAAGTTGAAGACGTTTTTTAGCATCTTCACGTACACTGAGTTGTTTTTCCAGTTTCTTAATTTGCGTACGAATTTTCGCTAACTCAATTGTAGTTTTTGCATCAGTTGACACAACTTCTTTGGGTTTCTCGATGAGCTCAATTGAAGGTACTTCATCAAGTGCCTGAGAGAACTGGGCAAACAGTTGGGTATCAATTTCAGCACGTACTACAGGCCCTTTACGGTGAGTACGACGTTTTTCTTCGCGCTGAATGTGAGCGTAATAACGTTGTCTTAAATCATTTTGTTCAGCAATACGCTGTTGCTCATTTGGTAATGCTTGCGTGTCTTCGACCAAATCAATGCAATCTACCGGACAAGGTGGAATACATAACTCACAACCTGTACATAAGTCAGTCAAGATGGTATGCATGAGCTTACCACTTCCAATAATAGCATCTACAGGGCAAGCACTAATACATTTGGTACAACCAATACATTCATCTTCCCGAATAATCGCCTTCATTCGCTGAGGGCGCCCATCGACCTGCACAGGCCATACACTAGTTTCAGCGGTTAACACAGGACGATTTAATAGATTTGCGAGTGCATCGGCTACAGGCTGTCCACCTGGAACGCATTTATTTGCTTCTTCACCTTCAGCAATCGACTTTGCGTAGGGTAGACATCCATCACGATGTCCACATAAACCACACTGAGTCTGTGGTAATAACGCATCAATCTCGCGTATGAGAGAAATAGATGAATTCATAGTGGGCAAATAGCTTGGTTAAAACGATGCGATAATGAAGAAAAACCTAAGTAAGGTCAATGGATTTTAACGAATTTATTGGCTTTTTGATTGACCTAAAATGTAGCTAATATTGCACAATAATAGATCAATAAAAATGAAAAGATAAATGACTATTTCTTATTTTTAAGTAGTTTTTCTAAAAATAAGTTTTTGATAATTAAGATAAATAAAATAATTTAAAATAAGTATTGTTAAAATTGATGGAAAGGGATTTAATATTTTGCTGCTAAATGATGCATTTAAAAATGTATTGCACCAATTTAATTCATTACTATGCTGAGGACCGTGCATTGAAATACAACAACCTGAATGAATTCCTGAATTACGTGCAAGCGCGTGATCCGCATCAACCTGAGTTCTTGCAAGCTGTCGAAGAAGTCATGACGAGTTTGTGGCCATTTATTGAAAAAAATCCGGAATATGCAGAGCAGGGATTACTAGAACGTTTGGTTGAACCAGAGCGTGTGATTCAATTCCGTGTTTCATGGATGGATGATCAAGGCCAGACTCAAGTTAACCGTGCTTTCCGCGTTCAATACAATTCAGCAATTGGTCCATTCAAAGGTGGAATGCGTTTCCATCCGTCGGTCAATCTATCAATTTTAAAATTTTTAGGTTTTGAGCAGACTTTTAAAAACTCACTTACTACTTTACCAATGGGTGGCGGGAAAGGTGGTTCAGATTTTGATCCTAAAGGTAAATCTGATGCTGAAATTATGCGATTCTGTCAGGCACTCATGATTGAGCTTTATCGCCATTTAGGGCCAAATACGGATATTCCTGCGGGTGACATTGGTGTGGGTGCGCGTGAAGTTGGTTATATGGCAGGTATGATGAAAAAGCTGAGTAATGACACCGCTTGTGTCTTTACCGGTAAGGGAATTTCATTTGGTGGTAGCTTAATGCGTCCTGAAGCAACTGGTTATGGTACGGTTTATTTTGCAGAAGAAATGCTTAAAGCCCGTGGACAATCTTTTGCTGGTAAAACTGTTTCTGTTTCAGGTTCTGGTAACGTCGCACAATATGCGGCGGAAAAAGCAATGTTCTTAGGAGCAAAGGTTGTTACCTTGTCGGACTCAAACGGCACAGTTTATTTAAAAAATGGTTTTACAGATGAGTTACTTGCTGAAGTAATGGAACTAAAAAACGTTAAACGTGGTCGTATTTCCGAGTTTGCTTCTAAACATGGTTTTGAATATTTTGAAGGAAAAACGCCTTGGCATATTCCTGTCGATATTGCTTTGCCATGTGCTACGCAAAATGAATTAACAGGTGAGGACGCTAAAACACTTATTTCTAACGGTGTCATTTGTGTAGCTGAAGGCGCTAATATGCCATCTACACTTGAAGCAGTTGAACATTTTATTGAAGCTAAAATTTTGTATGCGCCAGGTAAAGCATCTAATGCGGGTGGTGTGGCAACTTCTGGTTTAGAAATGTCTCAAAATGCAATTCGTTTAGGCTGGACCCATGCTGAGGTCGATGAACGTTTACATGCAATTATGAAAGACATTCATGCCAACTGTGTAAGATATGGTACTAAAGAAGACGGTAGTGTGAACTATGTAGACGGTGCCAATATTGCAGGTTTTGTAAAAGTTGCTGATGCAATGCTTGCTCAAGGTATTTTCTAAGATAGAAATAAAAAATCCGATGCATAAGCATCGGATTTTTTTAGTCTAAAAACTTATTTTTTAGGTTTTTTAACTAACTCTTGTTCTACAACCATATCTAATACATCTGCTTGACTAGATTGGTCTGCAGCTGGGTTTTTCACTTCAAAACGTTTTACACGCAAAATTACGCGTTGGTCCGGTTTATGTTCAAACCCTTCGATTTGACCGTAATATAATGACCAGTTTTTGTCAGCGTAAGTTTTAACACCTTTGTCATCATATTTAATTTCACGAACTTGCATACAAGTTTGTGGCGCAACACCAGTACAAGATTTAGTTTCTGGAGCAACTTCTAGGAAAACTGTTTTTCCTTCAGATTGATATTTTGCTTCAGGTGTCATTTTACCAGTGAAAGTATATTTCTGACCTTGAGCATCAGATACTGTCAATGTTGGTTGATCAACATTTGTAGTATTGAGTTCAAACGGAACTGCACGTTTTTGGAAGAGGCTGCTAGAGAACTGTTCCTGTTTCATTAAAGCAGGTTCACATGCCATCATTGTCGACATTACGTCAGCTGTTACAATCGTATTATTTTCAACTTTCCAAGTTGTTCCTTGGCGGTTACAACCTGTTGCGATAGATAAACGATCATTTGTAAAGTTAAGAACGATTGGCTTTTTAGTATTTTCAGGCTGATATGACCAAGAGTAATCTGTTAAAGCTTGAGTATTAACTGCTTTTTGACCTTGGAAAATGTGTTTTTGACCAGTTTTATCTGTCACCGTTAAAATCACCTGACCATTAGTGTTGCTAATTTCAATTGGTAATTTTGCTTCATTAAAGATGCTAGTAGAAAGTTGTTCTTGTTTCATTAAATCATCTTGGCAAGCCATCATCGTTGAAACAAGATTAGAAGTAACAAGTTGGTTGCCTTCAACTTTCCAAGTACCGCCTTGGCCATTACAGCCCGTATTAATGGCTAATTTACCATCTGCATTAAAGTTAAGAATAAGTGGTTTAGAAGCTTTTACATTTTGATAAGTCCATGCATATTCACCTAAAGTGGTTGCAAGGTTTTGTTGTTGCTCAGAAACAATTGGAGCAGGAGTATTAGTAACTGTTTGACACGCCATCAAAGAAAAAGGTAATAACGCAAGAATTAAATATTTAATTTTCATTTAAAAACTTCAAGTAAAAAAACAACAGTAATAAGCTTAAAACATTCTTAAAAAAAGAAAATGTAAACATTTGATTGTTTCGGTTTTTAAAATGTATAAGTTTGTAAATTATTCTAATTTTCAACAAAAATAATGGTATACCCCGCAAAACGGGGTATTTCTTAATAATTAATCAAAACGATAGATGTCCATTCCTAATGAGCCCATTGTGAAGCTACTATGAACAATCGTAAAGCGATTGCCTGTACCCATAGCAAAAAACAAAGGTGCAAAATGTTCAAGCGTAGGGTGGTTGCGTTTCACAAACGGCAGTGATTGCCAGTCTAAAACTCCATCATAATCTTGATGGGAAAGCTTATTAACGACAGTATTTCTAAAAGTTGAAGCCCATTCAGGAACTTTAGAGTTGTCTCCTTGCCAAGATAACTCTGCAAGATTATGAGTAATACTTCCTGAACCAATGAGTAAGATTTGTTTATCACGTAAAGGGGTAAGCGTTTGTCCTATACGATAAATTTCTTGTGCACTTAAATTTGATGGCAAAGAAATTTCGACTACAGGAATGTCTGCATCTGGGTACATATGCAATAAAGGCATCCATACGCCATGATCACGAGGACGGGTATTATTGGCATGTGCAACAAAGTGAGCATCGGCCAATAATTTTAAGATTTCTTCTGCTAATGCTGGTTCGCCAGGCGCACTGTAGCGAATTTCATATAACTCTTTAGGAAATCCACGGAAGTCATGCCATGTTTCAGGACGAGTCGAAATGCTCACTTCAAGTGCTTTACTTTCCCAGTGCGCAGACATCACAATGATTGCCTTAGGTATAGGAAGATTTGTGCCTAAACGGTGTAGAGCAGGTCCCACTTGTTCTGGATCAAGTGCAAGCATGGGCGAGCCATGGGAAATAAACAGTCCAGGAAGGGTTTGTAGTTCCATTTCATTACACCTGAGTTGAAAAGCAGAATAATAGTCATTATGCCAAAATCAGGACATGTTAAAAGTATCCAGATTTCAACGGATTGTTCTTAAAATGAAACGTTTGTTCCTTTTATGCACGGTGATAAGGATGATTGTGATTAATACTCATGGCCCGATATAGTTGCTCGATTAATAAAACACGTACCAACGGATGGGGCATCGTAAGTTTTGAAAGTGACCAATGCCAAGCGGCAGCTTTACGTACCTGATCTGACAAACCATCTGGACCGCCAATCGCAAGTGCTACATCATTACCCTCAAGCATCCATTGTTTCATTGTATCAGCTAATTTTTCTGTACTTAGTTCCCGACCACCAACTTCAAGAGCAATTAAGGTTTCATTCGGTTTTAAAGCATTTAAAATACTTTCGCCTTCAATTTGGCAATACTTTAAAATATCCGCTTCTGAATCATTCTTACCACGTTTGGCCATAGGTAGTTCAATAACTTGGGTTTGAACAAAAGGTTGGATGCGTTTGAAATAATCTTCAAAACCAGTAAGAACCCAAGCAGGCATTTTTTGACCAATGGTCAGAATACGAATTTTCATGTTATCTATTCATTCAAATACAGCTGGCGCATTATACCTGATGAATGAAAGTATCTGACGATCTAAAAAGCTGGCATAAAAAACGCAGTCCAAAAAACAGTGTTGGACTGCGATCAAATGATCATCTGTCTGGAGTTCAGATGATCATAGAGAATAAAAACAAGGCTATCTAAGAATTAGATAGTTAAGAGTACTCATTTATTTAAATACTCTTATTACCTATTATGAGGATGGTTGGATATTTTTCAATCAAATTGTGTAACAAAAAAAAGAGAGCCGAAGCTCTCTCTTTTTTATTTTTTAATTAGTGACGTGCTGCTTTTGAACCTTCCACCGGTTTTACAATCGGTGTTTTAGGTAAAGGCTTTGGCATCGAAACTAATGCTAAAGGTAAGATGTCATCAATACTTTTCACAGCTTTGATTTCCAAACCTTCTTTAACATTCGCAGGAATTTCTGCTAAGTCTCGAACGTTGTCTTGAGGAATGAAGACGAGCTTAATTCCACCGCGGTGTGCTGCAAGAAGTTTTTCTTTTAAGCCACCAATACGCATTGCACGACCACCTAAGCTTGTTTCACCAGTCATTGCAATATCAGGACGAATTGCAATACCTGTAAATGCCGATACAAGCGCAGTTGTTAATGCTAAACCAGCAGATGGACCATCTTTTGGTGTTGCACCTTCAGGTAAATGAACGTGTACATCAGTTTCTTCAAAACGAGAAGCTTCAATACCTAATTCATCGGCACGTGTACGCACTAAAGTCATTGCTGTAGTAATAGATTCTTTCATTACGTCACCGAGTGAACCAGTCGTAATGAATTTACCTTTACCTTTGACAGCTGCAACTTCAATGGTAAGTAACTCACCACCTACAGATGTCCAAGCTAGACCATTTACGCGTCCTACTTGTGCTTCATCTTCTGCGATACCAAAGTCAAACTTATGTGGACCTAAGTATTCTGGAAGATTGGCAGAAGTCACATCAAGTTGTAAGTTTTTAGACTTTTTACTTACTGCTTCTTTTACCACTTTACGTGCAATTTTAGACACTTCACGTTCTAAACTACGTACACCAGCTTCACGTGTATAACGTTGAACAATGTCACGGATCGCTTCTTCATGAATTGTTAATTCTTTTGGACGTAGACCATTGTTCTTAATTGCTTTTGGAACAAGGTAACGTTCAGCAATGTTAACTTTCTCATCTTCGGTATAACCCGGTAGACGAATAACTTCCATACGGTCAAGCAAGGCTTCTGGAATATTCATACTGTTTGCAGTACAGATGAACATCACTTCAGATAGGTCAAGATCAAGATCTAAATAGTGATCGTTGAACTTACTGTTTTGTGATGGATCTAATACTTCAAGCAATGCAGAAGCAGGATCGCCACGGTAGTCTTGCGCCATCTTGTCAATTTCGTCGAGTAAGAACAATGGGTTCTTCACGCCAACTTTTGTTAAAGATTGCACAATTTTACCTGGCATCGCACCAATATAAGTACGACGGTGACCACGAATTTCAGCTTCGTCACGTACACCACCAAGTGCCATACGAACAAATTCACGACCTGTTGCTTTCGCGACAGACTCACCAAGTGAAGTTTTACCTACACCAGGAGGGCCTACTAAACATAGAATCGGACCTTTAAGCTTTTTAACACGCGACTGAACAGCTAGGTATTCAACAATACGGTCTTTTACGTCATCTAAACCGTAGTGATCTGTATCGAGAATTTCCTGTGCTTTCGCAAGGTTGATACTCACTTTACTCGCTTTATTCCACGGCGTATCTAAAATTACTTCTAGATAGTTACGTACAACAGCTGCTTCACTAGACGCTGGTTGCATTGCTTTAAGCTTACGGAACTCAGCTTCAGCTTTTTTACGTACGTGTTCAGGTAAATCAGCTTCAGCAAGACGTTTCTCTATTTCAGCAACGTCATCTTCAGCACCGCCATTCATGTCAGAAAGTTCACGTTGAATGACTTTCATTTTTTCATTTAGAAAGTATTCACGTTGGTTTTTTTCCATTTGACGTTTTACGCTGTCATGCAAAGTTTGTTCAATTTGCTGTTCAGCAGATTGATTTACCAAGTAGCTCATAAGCTCTTGCAAATGTGCTTCAAACTCATCGTGCTCTAAAAACTTCTGTTTAATTTCAATATTTAGAGGCACACGTGTTGCTACGAAGAACATGAGTTGTAGCAAGTCTTCAATTTTATTAGCCGCAGCAACGAGTTCGCGTGCATTACGTAATTTTGCTTCAGCATATTGAGCAAATAAAGTACGCAACTCTTGCAAACGAGTTTCTTGAGTAGCTTTATCTACGTTAATTGTCATTGGACTTAAGCTGTGTTCAGCAGTCAAATGACTATCTTCATCGATAATCTTTTCAAGTTTAGAGCGATGTAAACCTTCAATAAGTACTTTAATGCAGTTTTCATCATTCTCATGATTTACGACTTGAACAATCTTAGCGACAGTTCCGTACTGATAAAGGTTATCGTGATCAATTTCTTCTGTAAGCGAATCTTTTTGCGCAACTACAAATACTAAATTGTCACTGTTACGAGCCACATCAACTGCATTGATCGATTTTTCACGACCCACGAATAACGCAATTTGCATGTGTGGGTAGACCACTACATCACGTAACGCTAAAAGTGGTAATACACTTGGAACCTGAGGCTCTAAGTCAGTTTTTTCATTCATAATAAGTTCAGACATGGGCACTCCTAATGAGTGACAACGAGGTTGCCATGTTTTTTATAGTGATGTGTATTTCAAAAATTACAAGGGCCTCTCTATAGAAAATGTGGAAAAAATGACTAATTTAGTCAACTTTTTTATTAAAATATTATGAATCAATGGATTAATTCTTAAGAAGAATAAAATTTTGTAGAAAGGATAGGTAATTTAGCTTAATAATTATGAAATATTCATATAGTAAAAAAGACGTTTGGATGGAAAATAACCATTTTCTTATGTCATTTGTCGGCATTGTATAATTAACAATAATGCAAAACTTATTTAATATTGAACATTAAATAGCCGTGTTAGTATAAGTTGGTAAATCGGTCTGTCACGTAGAAGTAACCATCCTTAGGGTGGTTACTTTTATGATTTTAGGGGGCATTAAAAACTTAAGACTAATTTTAATTTTCTATAAATATTATCTTTTAAAATAATAAATATGTTGAGGGGTGAGTAAAGCATCTAAGGGTTGATCCCAACTTTGACGTTTTAAAGTATGTCCAATAAATTGAAATTGATGAGCCATTCCCAAACGATAAGGCTTATGTTTTGCACTAGCCAATGTACGGTCATAATAGCCCCCTCCCATCCCAATACGCGTACCGTATTGATCACAAGCTAAAAGTGGCATTAACAGTAAATCAAGTTTTGATACATGTTTTCCTCTTGTTGCCATGGGTTCTTTCATACCCAATGGATGATGAGAAAAACGTCGATTTACATATTGGTTTTTAGATATTCTTACCCAGACTAAACGTTGGTTTATAGAACAAATCATAGGTAAATAAACTTGTTTATTTTTTTGAAAACATAACTTTATGATCAGATCTGTATGAACTTCTCCGAAGGCATGTAAATATAAACCAATTTTTTTTGATGAATGAAAAATAGCAAGACTGTTTAAATGATGGAGAACATTAAGCTGAGCTTTTTTTTGCTCCAATGGGGACAAAGAGCGTCTTTTAGATCTTAAATTTTTTCTAATAAAACTAAGTTCATTCATGCGTAAATCTAACAAAGATTTGAGATCAGTCGAGCAAAATTATACCTATTTTTCTTAAGATTTATGGAAATAGAGAACTAATTAAGAAATAACTTTAAATTTACTTGATACAAGGTATTTTCTTTAGCGATAAAAAATTCTATTTCTTTACGTATTACCAGTATTTATTTACATTTAATCAGATAAGAATATTTAAAAGGATGAATGTGAAATTGTTAAGCCTATGAAGTTAAAAATTTTAACCATTACAATAAGCGCTAGTCTGCTACTTGGTGGGTGTACAAAACAAACAGAACCTGAAGCTGCTGAAGTTGACTATAAAGCTCAATTTGAAGAATCAGATCGTAAAATAGGAGAGTTTTTAGATCAACTAGATAACCCGAATACACCGCAAGAAGTTAAAGTCAAAATCTTATGTCATGACTATCCAGAAGTTTATAAGACCCAATATATGCCTGCCTTAATAAAAATTTCGCCTAAACCTTATACCGAAGAGAAATTATTATCGGATTTGAAAAGTGCAACGGACTACTATAAGGATGCTTTTGCGATTAGATGCACTCAATAAGTTTGTTTTGATTTTAATCTCAAAAAATCAGATAAATGTGAATTGATTGGCATTATTGGGTTGTGATAAATTTTCTTCTATCTTTATAAGTGAAAGTTTAGGGGATTTAGATATGGAAATCTTAAAGTTCTTACAGAGTTTTAATACAGTTGGTACATACTTAACGATCGCTTCAACCGTTTTAGTAGGTCTAATTATTTATTTTTATGTGATTAATCCAGCATAAACACCTTTAAAAGAAATAGGGATCAATTTCCTATTTCTTTATTAATAATAAAATTCTGTAATTAATTCAAAGCTATAAAAATAAGGTAGGTATATGAAATTTAAATTATTTTTTCTTAGTTTTTTAGCTTTTAGCTGTTATGCCGATGAAAGTGTAAATGACCCCGAAATTTGTAATGTGGTAAAGAAAGTTTCTTATATTGTCATGGAAGCGCGTCAACAAAAAGTCCCATCTGAAGACTTGCAGCATATAGCGAATAGTCTTGAAGATCGAAAGGCAAAACAACTTTATCAAGATTTAATTACTTCTGCTTACTCAACCGAAGTATTCAAGACCAGCTTCTTTAAACGAAAAGCGATAGAAGATTTTCAAACAGCTTGGTATCAAGAGTGCCTGAGTGGAAAAGAAAAGTAATTTTGAAGGCAGAGAGTAATTCATCTCTAAAATAATAACGTTATGCATTATTGAATGCATGAGAAAAATATCGTACCGACAGGTCTGTATTGAAAGGCTAATTGAAATAAATTTTTGGAATTTTATTATTTAATTAAAAATAAATGCTCCGAAGATGCCGCTGCATGTGTCGTTACCCTGAACCCGATGAGTTCAAGGTGGACGCGACGTATACTTGCTGGGTTTCCTACTCGAAGGTAGGCATACACTCTAAATATACAGAACGCAATCCATAAGTTTAAGTATCGGCAGGGGAATAGACCCGCTGGCGAACATCCCAGAGATAGCTTAAGTATAACCGATCTAACTATGTTGGCAATCACTTGAGCCTATGGAACTGTAAACTTAGTTTGCGTTTGATGAAGCTTTGTACATTGAAAGTAGATAAAACGATATTCAACTGTAGTTGATAGTCAAAATAAAAAAAGCCTTGCATCTATGATTTATAGAGCAAGGCATTTTGTCGTAATCAAAGCTTGTTTAAATAACCTGTTCCACATCTTCTAAAATCGCTTGCAGTAGGCGTTCACAGTGAGTGTATTCCTGCAAAGATTTATTAAGGCTTAGCACTTCTTGAGTTAACTGTAGAGCGACCATAATGACTAGTTTGTTGTGCTCAACACGTGGGGCACTACGGCGCATGTCATTAAATTTCTCATTGAGAAGTTGCGCTGCGCGTTCAAGTTCATCTTTTTTATCTGAGGTAGTCGCGAGTCTAAAAGTCTGCTCAATCAGCCTAAGCTCTACCATGACTTGTTCACTCATGATTGGATCTCCTCACCAGTTTCAGCATTAGGATGGGCAAGTTGCTGGATTTCTTGAGCGTGTTGATCTTGAGCAGTGCCTAAAATTCCTAAACGCTGAATAATGGCTTCAACTTTTGATTTGGCAAGCTCATTTTTTTGTAACAAACGGTCACGATCTTGTTGTAAATCATGCAGCTCTTGTTGGGTTTGACGCTGGTGAGCTTGTAACTTCTCTTTTGCAACACGTAATTCATTTCGTTCTGCAAGAATTTCTTGAAAACGATTTTTCAAATCAGTCGTACTTTTTTCTAATCGGCTATAACGTTCGGCAAGTGTGTTAGCATCTTGATTCAATTGTTGAAATTGGCCTTTTAACTGAGAAAGTTGCTCAGTTACCGACTCAATTTCCTCTTGTTTTTTAGTGATAATACTATTTTTTTGCACAACTTGTGCGTGATGCTCTGTTTCAGCCAGTTCTTTAGCTTCCGAGAGTGCCGCATGTTCACTCTCTAAATGATGTAAGCGTGTTTTTAAAACGCTAATATGCGCTTGTAGCCGCTGTAATTGTTCTAACATAACGAGGTCGCACAGAATTGCAATCAAAGGTAATATATACAAAGTATAGAGATTGGATAAACGAATGCAAGACGATATTTCAGGCTGGACAGATTGGAACGCTCATTTTGAAGGAATTGAAGAAATTTCAAGCCCTAGTGAGTTACATGGTCTATTAACAGGTATTGTTTGTGTGACAGAAGCGCCTACGCGCGAAGAATGGTCACAAATTTTAACAACCCTTAATGTGCCAGAGTTAAGTGAAGATGCTTTAGCGCTTTTGACTGACGAAGCAGAAGATGTGGTTCATGCTTTATCTGAAGATGAATTAGATTATTTACCAATGCTTCCAGATGATGAACATTTACTTCAAGAGCGTGTGCAAGCATTATCTGATTGGTGTGCTGGTGTTGTGTTAGGCTTTGGTTTGGCATCGGGTCATGTTCGTGGTGATGAGCGCGAATTGATTGAACACCTTCAAGATGTTGCTGCAGTAGAATTTGAAGATTCTGACAATGATGAGGAAGGCGAAAGCAGTTACGAAGAATTGTATGAATTTGTACGCTTAATCCCTGTGAGCTTGTCTATTGGCAGAAAAAAAATCACTGTAGCTGAAAGTTCATTATTGAAAAACTTTCATGCAAAAAGTAAAACTGCGGCTCTAGGTACAGATCAGAATATTGTAGAAATGTTCACACCACATCGTCCAAGCTAATTGAGGCGATGTGTTATTGGTTGTATTTTATTTTTTGACTTTAAAATTCTAAATCAAGTAGATCATTATGAAATTGCCTCAAGCTGATTTTCAACATCGTAGAGACCGTTTAGCAGAAAAAATGGGTCCTAACAGTATTGCAATTATTGCAACGCGTGAGGAGATGTACCGTAATCGTGATGCGGATTATAAATTCCGTGCCGATAGTAGTTTTTTCTATTTGACGGGCTTTGCTGAGCCTGAAGCAGTTGCAGTTATTGAAACTTTTGAGGATGTAACTGACTATAGCTATAGTCTTTTTTGCCGTGAACGTAACCGCGAGATGGAAATCTGGAATGGTTACCGTGCCGGAATTGACGGTGCAATCGAAGACTATGATGCAGATGAAGCCTATGCAATTGATCTGCTTGATGAAGAAATTATTGAAAAGTTATTAAATAAAGAACGCCTTTATTATCGGATTGGGCAAAATGCTGCGTTTGATGCACGAGTGAGCCAGTGGATTAAAAAAGCAGATGCTGAGCATCGACATCAAGGTGCTCCAGCTCAACTGGTACAGCTCGACCGTATTGTTGATGAAATGCGTTTAATCAAGTCACCACAAGAACTTGAGCTGATGCAAACTGCTTCAAAAATTAGTGCTCAGGCACATACTCGTGCGATGCAGATGGTACGGCCAGGTATGATGGAATATGCGCTTGAAGCCGAGCTCAATTATATATTTGGGCAAAACGGCTGTGTCCCATCTTATAACAGTATTGTTGGTGGTGGGGCTAATGCCTGTATTTTGCACTATGTTGAAAATAACCAACCTCTTAAAGACGGTGATTTAGTCTTAATTGACGCTGCATGTGAATATGAGTTCTATGCGTCAGATATTACCCGTACTTTTCCGGTCAATGGTAAGTTTTGTGCTGAACAAAAAGCATTATATGAAGTTGTATTGGCTTCTCAATATGCGGCGATTGATGCAGTACGCATTGGTAATTCGTACCGTGAGCCTCATGAAGTAGCCGTTAAAATTTTAACCGAAGGCCTAATTGAGTTAGGTTTGCTCAAAGGTGATATTAACGAACTTATCGAAACTGAAGCATACCGTCAGTTTTATATGCATGGTACAGGCCATTGGTTAGGAATGGATGTACATGATGTCGGGTCTTACAAAAAAGGTGAAGACTGGCGTCAATATGAAGAAGGTATGGTCGTTACCGTTGAACCAGGCCTATACATTGCACCAGACGATGAAACTGTAGATAAAAAATGGCGTGGTATTGGCATCCGTATTGAAGATGATGTGGTCGCAACATCAAAAGGTCCGCGAGTTTTAACTGCTGATGTAGTTAAAAATATTGCAGATATTGAACATTTAATGGCGCAAGCTAAATCATAATTAAACGTATTCGCCAAAGGAGCACAACTAGATGCAACAACAAGTGATTATTGTAGGTGGGGGAATGGTTGGACTTAGCCTTTCACTCATGCTGGCGAAGGCTAATATTGCAGTAAAGCTGTTAGAAGCTGTGAAATACCCAAACTATGATGATCAAAATGTTGCCCCTTATCATTCCAGTTTCGATGTGCGTAATACGGCTTTATCGCGTCGTAGCGTCCAGATTTATCAGAAGCTGGGGTTATGGGATGCATTACAGCAGCACGCGACTCCAATTCTACAAGTTCACATTACTGAACAAGGCAGTTTTGGTAAGGCACGATTAATTGCAGAACAAGAAAAAGTCGAAAGCTTTGGGCAGGTGATTGAAAATGCTTGGCTCGGTCGTGTTTTATTGACTCAAGTACGTCAGCAGCCTTTGATTGAGCTGATTGATGGCGTTCAAGTGACTGCTTTAACTCAAGATGCTGAGCAAGTACATATTGAGGCCAAGCGTGGTGATGAAGTTTTAAAACTTGAGTCAAAGCTATTAATTGCCGCAGATGGATGTGACTCTTTCTGTCGTCAGGCTATCGGCGTTGGTGTAGATGTTCATGATTATGATCAGGTTGCAATTGTCACTACCGTTCAGACTTCAAAACCACATGAACAAGTCGGTTTTGAGCGTTTTAGCGCATTAGGTCCTTTAGCTTTATTGCCTTTACCGGGCGAATATCGCCGTTCGGTTGTATGGCCTGTTAAAAAAGGCACTGAAGGTGAGTGGTTAGGTGAAGAAAACGACCAACACTTTTTAGATGCTTTGCAAAAAACTTATGGTGACAGAGCGGGTAAATTTGAAAAGACGGGTAAACGCTTTAGTTATCCGCTTTCACAAGTGCTTGCACATAAACAAGCAGTCGGACGCGTTATTTTAATGGGGAATGCGGCGCATACAATCCATCCTGTTGCAGGACAAGGTTTTAACCTATGTCTACGTGATGCGGATGTTTTAGTGCGTTATTTAGTGAATCAGCTAACCGCTTCTGATGATATTGGTAACCCAGATAATTTACTGGCTTATGAACAAGCCCGTTTGTCAGATCAACAGCGAGTAATTAAGTTCTGTGACACCGTGGTTCGTGGTTTTAGTAACCAAAATCCATTATTAAAATTAATTCGTAATACGGGATTAATTGCATTTGATGTCATTCCGGGTGTTAAACCACTGGTAGCGAACTATGCAATGGGGTTAAAAGCATGAGTGAAGTACTAGATGTTGTCATTGTTGGTGGTGGACTGGTTGGTGGTTTAACAGCTTTATTACTTGCGCAAGGTGGTGTACAGCCTACTGTGCTTGATGCTGCTCCTGTACTGGATGTTGAAAAAACACTAAGTGTGATGAACCCACGTGTTTTAGCACTGAGCCAAGCGACCATTCATTTACTTAAAACTGTTAATGTTTGGGATGATCTAGCACGTCAAATGCCATATACAGGCATGCAAGTGTGGAATCTGAATGGCTATGGTGAAATTAATTTTGGTCACGAGTCCTTACAAAGACCAATGCCAGAACAGACCTTGGGTTCTATGGTTGAGCCAAGTGTGTTGAATGTTGCTATTCAACAAAAAATGCTTGAGCAGTTAACAGACTATCGCACTCAAGTTCGCGTGACTCGGATTGAGCAGGGAGTTGGGTGTTGGCATATTCAATTGGCAGATGGTACGACACTTAAAACAAAACTGCTGATTGGGGCAGATGGTGCCAATTCATTTGTACGAGAACAGGCCTTTATTGATCTAGATGTCTTAGATTACAAGCAGGCAGCGATTAGTTGTGCCATTAAAACATCTAAACCCCACAATCATGTTGCTCGTCAAATTTTCTTACCTACAGGGCCTTTAGCTTATTTGCCGATGGCTAGTCTTGAAGAAAGTGAAAATGGCTACTGGCAGTCAATTGTCTGGACACTACCTGATGATTATGCCGATGAATATTCTGCTTTAACCGATCATGAATTTATGCGGCTTTTAACTCGAGAAAGCCAACATATGTTGGGTGAAGTATTAGATGTACGTTCAAGAGCCCAATTCCCGCTCAAAGCGCGCGCTGCAAAACAGTATGTGAAAGCTGGTTTAGCTTTAATTGGGGATGCAGCACATGTTATCCATCCACTTGCTGGACAAGGCGTAAATATTGGTTGTTTAGATGCGGCTGTACTCTGTGATGCATTACTACATGATTTAGCGCGTGGTGTATGGGCAAATGAACAGACATTGTTGCGTTATGAGCATCGCCGTAAAGGCCAAAATGACGCAATGATGCATAGCATGTCGGCAATTGGCTGGTTGGAAAGTAGTGAGCTATTTCCATTTATCTGGGCTCGGAATGTGGGACTCAAGCAAGTTGAACAAATTTCCTTCTTAAAAGAGCGTTTTATGCAACAAGCAAACGGTTTAGGGTCTTTACAAAACACCCAGTATAGTCGTTAAAATAATTACGAAGTTTATGCTCTACTGGTCTAAATAAATATCAGTAGATATTTTTTAAACAATCATTTATATATCATTACCAATTGGGTTGAAAAAGATACACATTTGACCAATTTGGCTCTTTGCTAAATGCAAAGAGATTGCTAAATTTCTGAGGTCTTAGAACCATAGCGATGATGCAATAGAAATCATTCTGGGGAGTGAAAAATGTCAGATATCAATGATTATGAAGATGCAGAAGATTCTGCTGTAGATGAAGATGAAGCGAAGGCAGCTGAAAGCGGTGCAGCTGATGAAGAAGCAAGCAGTATTAATGATACTGATATTGCTGAGGCAGAAACACTGACTGTGACTGCTAAGCAAAAACAGCGCCAAGCGCTGGAAGATGAAGTTGCCGCATTTTTAGCTCGAGGGGGGAGAATTACTGAAGTTCCTCCAGATGAACATAGCGACCATTAATCCTAAAAAGCATCACATGAGTGATGCTTTTTTTATTTTCAAGGAGAGTTTTGAAGCTCTCTCAAGATCCCGCATTCATCTACTGTTCGATTGGTAGAGCAATGCTGTTTTAAATCAATCAAAGATTCTTTTAAAAGTAATAATCGTTCGATTTTTTCAGATACTTCTTTTAAGTATTTATCGACTAAATTATCAATTTCTGTGCAGGCCTGTTTAGGCTGAGTTTTCATTTCTTTTAACGTTTTAATATCACTCAGTGAAATATTTAATTCACGGCAATGCTTAATAAATAAAAGGTCTGCAAGTGTTTGTTCGGTGTAAACACGATAATTATTTTCTGAGCGCTGAATACGGTCCAGCACACCTACTTTTTCGTAATAACGGATCGTATCAATTGGAATATCCGCTTTTTTTGATAATTGACCAATAGAAAAACTCATAAGACTTGACTCTGGAGCTACTCGAGGGTTTTTAATCACTATAAAAGAGTTTTTGAGGAAATAAAATGGCTGGATGTGGTTGTGCTTCAACATGTTCTCCTTCAAAGAAAGTGAGTCCGCGTTTTAGAAAAGCTTTATGGATTGCATTTGTAATCAATGCCTTAATGTTCGTGGTGGAAATATTGGGAGGTTATAAGGCCCAATCTGTTTCACTTTGGGCAGATGCATTGGACTTCGCCGGAGATGCAGCAAACTATGCACTATCTTTAGTCGTTCTTTCGATGAGTTTATATTGGCGTGCGACAGCGGCATTAGTTAAAGGAATAACGATGGCGGCTTTCGGTGTTTTTGTCATTGCGAAAGTGGTCTGGTCGTATTTTTATGGTGTTTCACCCGAACCAATGGTGATGGGGGCAATTGGTGTAATGGCTCTAATTGCTAACGTTTCTGTGGCGCTTATGCTTTATGCATTCCGTGATGGTGATGCCAACATGCGCTCTGTTTGGTTGTGCAGTAGAAATGACTCAATTGCTAATATTGCTGTAATTTTAGCGGCGGTTGGGGTATTTGGAACAGGCAGTGTATTTCCCGATTTATTTGTTGCCTTTGTCATTGCATACTTGGGTGTATCTTCTGGCTATGCTGTTATAAAACAGTCACAACAAGAAAGAAAACAGGCAAGAGTTATAGTTGCCAGTGAAGCGTAATACTAAAGAGTAATAAAAAAGGATCTTTTTATGATCCTTTTTTAATTTTAAGCCGTTAAAACAAGAGGGTTATAGCGATACTCCACATAACGCAACCAATAATGAAATCTAAAATTTTCCAAGCTTTGGGATTGGTAAATAGTGGCTTTAATAATCTTGCACCATAGCCCAGACTAAAAAAGAAAACCCAAGAGGCAAGAATGCTGCCCAAAGCAAAACTCACTTTATCTTCAAGCTGAGTTGCAACTGAACCAATCAGAACAATAGTGTCTAAATAGACATGAGGATTAAGCCAAGTAAAGGCAAGACAGGTCACTAATGCTTGAGTTAATGTTTGTTTTTGACTGCTATCAAGGTCCATACTTTGGGTAGTCTTAAATGCAGCATAAAATGCTTTGGCACCGTAAACTAATAAAAACGTTGCCCCTAAATATTTAGCTACGGTAATTAAGATAGGTGATGCCGTCATGATTTCGGCAAAGCCTAATACACCACAGGCAATTAAAATTGAGTCGGACAGAGCGCAGATTAAACACAACCAAAATACATATTGCTGTTTAAGTCCTTGTTTTAGGACAAAAGCATTTTGAGCTCCAATTGCTACGATAAGCCCACTGCCAATCCCGAAACCTTTAAAAAATATACTAAGAGAGAACATAACAATAAGGTGAAAAAATCAGATGTGGGAATTATCTGACTTTTTATTAAGAAATAAGTAAAATTAAGAATATTTAGGTTTAGCTAAAAAAAATTTAGGTTTTATATGTTAGATAGCAAACAATGTGAAGCCTTTCTTGCAGTAGCAGAATTGGGAAGTTTTGATGCGGCAGGAGAGCATTTATATATTACGCCTTCTGCAGTTTCGTTACGCGTACAGGCTTTAGAAAAGTATTTAGGACAAATTCTAATTATACGGGGGCGCCCGTGTGTGCTCACTCAAGCAGGGCAAACTTTATTACAACATTTACGTCATACGAGGTTAATGGAGCAAAATTTATTACAAGGTTTAATGGGAAAATCATCTGAATCCGAATTTTATAAAATTGCTTTGGCTTCAAATGCAGATTCATTAGCTACTTGGCTTTTACCAAATATTCAGCAAACGCTTTTTAAAGAAAAAATAGTATTAGAACTAAAAATTGATGATCAATCTCACACGCACACTCTTCTGGAGACAGGAAAAGTCAATGCCTGTATTTCGGCAGAAGAGCAGGTCATGTCGGGTTGTTTAGCTCAACCACTAGGAAAAATGCGTTATAAAATGTTGGCTTCTGCTGATTTTGCAAATAAATGGTTTAGTGCTGGAGTGAATAGAGACACATTAAGAAAAACGCCAGCAGTTATTTTTAACCATAAAGATTTAATGCATTCAGAGGTTCTATTAAAAGGATACGGTTTACCGATGCAAAGTTATCCTTATAGTTTTATTCCAGCAACTGATGCTTTCGTTAAAGCAATTCAATTAGGTTTAGGCTATGGCATGGTGCCCGAACTTCAAGTT
Source organism: Acinetobacter sp. AOR18_HL (assembly GCF_027855145.1). NCBI lineage: Bacteria > Pseudomonadati > Pseudomonadota > Gammaproteobacteria > Moraxellales > Moraxellaceae > Acinetobacter > Acinetobacter sp. AOR18_HL. The sequence goes on along the minus strand of NZ_JAKTIG010000061.1, from coordinate 31,766 downwards.
CAACCATTACTCGAAAATGGAACACTTGTTGATATTATGCCTGAAGCCCAACTTGATGTTCCTTTATATTGGCACCACTGGAAAAGACAGTCGCAGCAACTTGACGTATTAACTGAAACAATTGTTCAGTCAGCAAAAAAGATATTGAGATAAATTTAAGTCCGTGAGCGGGCATAAAAATTTGAAACATGCTGAATATAAAACTCTATATCTTGTGTTGAGTAACCTAAAAGTTGTCCGATTCTACGGTCAAGTTCTAAGCGATCTTCGAGTTGAGTCTCCTTTAGTGATTTTTCAATACATAACACAAGTTCATTTAAATCTGCTAAAGGAGCATTTTTATAGATCAGCATAATTGAAAATGGTAAAGGTAAAGAGGTTTCAATGTCTTTACTCAGCATAGATAAAGTACCTTGCTCGAGATGCTCTAAAAACTCGGTAGGTAGTAGATCATAAAACAAAGCGATAGGTTTCTCGCCTGAAAGTAGTAATTCTAGTTCACACTCTTCATGCGGCCCAAGCTTTCCAAGCTGTTCAATCATGTAAATACTCTTATTTTTATCTTTAATATTATTATGCAAAATTCATGCACAGTGATGATGAAGGCTATTTATTGTTCATCACTGTGCTTAATCAAAAGATTAAGATTGTGTTAACTCAAGCGCACGTTGATAAGCGACTTTTTTCTTAACTCCTGTTAAATCAGCAGCTAGTTGAGATGCCGCTTTAACAGATAAATCTTGAAGTAAGCGCTTTAAAAGCTCATCTAGTTTTTCTTGTTCCAGATCTGTTTTTTCTGGTGCGCCGCCAATTACAAGAACAATTTCGCCTTTTTCTTGGTTGTGATCATTTTCAATAAAACTGACCAAATCTTTTAAAGTCATTTTTTTGATGGTTTCAAAAGTTTTGGTAATTTCACGTGCGAAACCTACAGGTCGATCTTCACCAAATACCTCAGCCATATTTTTTACACACTCTAAAATACGGTGGGGCGCTTCATAAAAAATTAAGGTCTGAGTTTCATTTTTGAGTTTTTCTAATTGAGAAATACGTTGAGAAGCTTTTGATGGCAAAAATCCTTCAAAACTAAAACGATCACTCGGTAGACCTACTGCACTTAAAGCGGCAATCGCAGCACATGCGCCAGGCACGGGAACAACCCTAATACCATGTTCTTGAGCAGCTCGAACTAACTTAAAACCAGGGTCACTAATAAGCGGCGTACCTGCATCACTAATTAAAGCAATATCATCGCCTGCAAGTAATTTTTGAACTAACTGCTCAATTTTATTACTTTCATTGTGATCATGACATGCAGTAAGTTGAGTCGATATATTATAGTGCTTAAATAATTGTGCTGATTGACGCGTATCTTCGGCAGCTACAATAGAAACTGATTTTAAAATATCAATTGCACGGAAAGTCATATCATCTAAGTGCCCGATTGGGGTGGCTACAACGAATAACTGAGCACTCATTTGGTTTTACTCCGTACAGATAAACAATTTTAATGGGGTAGTTTACCCGAAATTATGATTTGGGCGTGAACAAAGTCTGCCAACCTTTGCTTTTCCAAAATGATCTGATTTTCATTTGTTCAATTTAGATCAGAAAGTACGGGTGGATTTAACGAAATAATTTAAGCATCAAAATCTGTGGTGCTACTTTTAATTTGGGGAAGATAAGAATGCTATTAGCGCAGCAGTTGGGTAAATGGGCAGAGCAAACGGCTTTAAACCTGTTGCAAAAGCAAAACTATGTATGGGTAACCAGTAATTACCATTCACGCCGTGGTGAAGTGGATTTGATTGTTAAAAGAGGGCAAGAGCTGGTTTTTGTTGAGGTAAAGGCGCGTACTATAGGAAATTATGGACAGGCTTGTGAAATGGTGACAAGAACAAAGCAGAAGAAAATTATTAAAACCGCGATGCATTTTTTACAGCGCTACCCATCTTATCAGGATTTTTATTGTCGTTTTGATGTGATTTGTTTTGATTTTCCACAGAAAATTGCAAAAACAGTACAGCAAGACTTTTCAAATTTCCATTATGATCTGCAATGGATCGAAAATGCATTTACTTTGGATTAAGAGTTCATTACTCTTTTGAGCAAATTAAAACCGATGTTTTATGATCAAGCCAAGAAGAGATTGATAGGAGTCTGGTGGAGTGTTGAAACGTATTGCTGTAACAGCGCTTTGTGTCGCAAGTTTGTCAGGTTGCGCAAGTTTTATTTCTGGTGGAACAGGTACAGCTCCAGTCGGAACAGATAGTGGTGTACGTAGCTTAGGTCAGGTATTCATTGATTCTTCAATTAAACGTACAGCGAATATTAACCTCTATAAGCTTGATCAGCGTTTTAAACAATCACGTATTAATATCGAAAGTTTCCATAGTACTGTTTTATTAACAGGACAAGTGCCAGACCCATACTTGAAACAATTGGCAGAAGACAATCTTAAAGCCATGAGTGATGTAAAAGCTGTACATAACTACATTACCGTGGGTAATAAGGTCAGCTATAACACGATCATGCAAGATGCTGGTGTAACTGCAAATACACGTGCTCTTTTAATGAAAGCGCCAGTTGTATCGGACAGTAAAGTACTTGTCCATACCGAAGATGGTGTTTTATATGTGATGGGCCGTTTAAATACAGCTGAAATTAATGATTTAAATAATGTGCTTCAAAATGTTGGTAACGTGACCAAAATTGTGACACTCATTGATAACGTTGATTTAGCACCTGCGCCAGCGGCGAGTACTGCTAGTGCAACGACTACACCAATTATTAATAACGTCATTGCTCAACCAACAGTTCAAACTCCTGTTGCAATTGATCCTGACCAAACAGATCCAGCTTCGAATGCACAGTAATATATGAATCTGATTGAACAACTACAAAGTAAAATTGAACAGGCGCGAACTCTTTATAAAGAGTTCCGCCTTTATGATTTGGGGAGTTTTGCTTTAAACCGTTTTACGCCAAAAGATGGTTTTGAACAGGTCGCAAATGTACGTTATGGTCTAAAGCCGCGTCACCGTTTGGATATTTATCGATCTGTTAAAAAACTAGCACATCAGCCTCTTATTGTTTTTGTACATGGTGGTGCTTGGCAACATGGTAATAAGCGAGATTATCTTTTTATTGGTGAGACGTTTGCTAAAGAAGGCTATGACGTTGCAGTTATCAACTATCAATTAGCTCCTAAAAATATTTTTCCGAGTTTTGTTGATGACCTGACTCAGGCATTGAATTATTTACATCAAAACCAAGACAAACTAGAAATTTCTACAGAAAATGTTGTGCTTATGGGACATTCGGCAGGAGCATTTAATGTAATGTCTGCTGTTTATCACCCAAAACCAAATCCTATTCAATGTTTAGGTAATATTAAGGCGATTTTTGGTTTAGCTGGACCTTATCATTTTGATTATAAGGGTGATCCACTTGCAGAAGATGCTTTTGATCAAAGTATTTCTTATCAAGAGGTGATGCCATACTATTTCGTCAATCAAAATAGTATTAAACATTACTTGCTCATGGCTGAAAATGATCAGCTTGTCGGTAAAGAAAATACGTTGGATTTGGATCGGGCTTTAAGACAGAGTGGAAATCACAGCCATATCGCTGTGATTCCTAAAACTGGACATATTACAATTTTGGCCAGTCTTTCTAGCTTTATTAGCCACTATTTCAGAACGAAAAGAACGATCTTACATTTTCTCGAAGAAGTGTTTTAAACGAGAGTCTCGTTTAAAACACGGCAGATTACCCAGCTTGGGTAATCTGCATAATCATTGAATGAGCAATACTTCCTTTAAACGGAATCTCAGGTAATTGATCAATTTTGAAAAATTGGGCATCTGCAATTTCTTCTTCTTGAAGCTTAATTTCACCCGACTCATATTCTGCCCGAAATGCCACCATAAGGTTACTTGGGAATGGCCAAGGCTGGCTGGACATATACTGAATATTTTTAAGTTTTAAACCGACTTCTTCAAAGGCTTCACGTTGTACTGCCTCTTCAAGTGTTTCGCCCACCTCAACAAAACCTGCAATCAAACCATACATATTGGTTTTGTTATGAACTGATTTAGCCAGCAAGATTTCATCATCACCACGAGTAATGACGGTAATAATGCAAGGGTTTACACGAGGATATTGGTGGTAGCGACAAGAAGGGCATACCATTGCATATTCGGTTGGATGAACTTCTGTCGGATGTCCACAGTGGCTACAAAACTTATGGTTACGTCGCCATTCAAGTAATTGAACAGCACGGCTTGCCTGCAAAAACTGTTCTTTCGACCAGCTGGTAATAAGCTGGCGAATTGGGACAAGTTGTAAGCCTTCGGGGATAGGTTCCTCAGCAAGCAAGTCACGTGCAATGACTTGCTCATCATGAGTGAAAAGTAAATCACTTGCTAACTTTTCGACTTTGGGTAGTTGGAGATTCTGGTCAACCAGTAATTGTTGATGATGGAAAATATAAGCAAGTGATAATTCAGACATTAAGCTGCCTTTTTTTGAAGTTGTTGACTACTCGACAATGCTACATTAAACATGGATTGTAGAACAGGTTGTTTATTTTTTAAATTGTCAACTAACATGTCAATGCCTGCCAATACGTTAAAAATACAGTGAATTTGGTCTGTATTAAAAGGCTGGCTTTGTTCAAGTTGCTCTTGAATAAATTGGGCAGTTTGGAGTAAAGCATGTTGTTGCGTCGTGCTTCCTAAAAATTCGGCTGCACCTGCTAACTCTTTTAATGAACCTGCAATCGCTTCAATATTTTGTGTCTGATCATTGGCATACAACGTAAGACTCTGACAGATAAAATCAATTAAATTTTTTGTCTCGGTAAGCAAAGTCTGATGAGCTTCATCAAGGCGATCTAAAGAAATAGCCGTATTATTCACGCTAAGTTGTAGACGATTTGACGTGTAATTGCGTACCAAAATACCAATTGAGTTCATGGCAGATAAAATGCTGTTCATCAGCTGCTGAGCATAGTTTTCATCACTTAAAATGTTAAGTTGACTTAAACTGCTGGCTTGTTGAGAAAGAGCAGATGCGGCTTCATCAAGGTTTAGGAGTTTAAAGGTATAAGCTAACTGCAAAAGGCTTGTTTGTAGCTGCTGTGCTTTTTCAGGCGACATGTTTTGGTAGTTGTATTCAATATCGTTTCGTACCTTATTCATTTCATCCAAGATTAATTGGCTGACTGTGTGCATCGTGTCAAAGTCAGGACCAAAGAGATGGCGACTTAAAACGAGTAATTGAGTATCAGTCGGTGTTTCATCACCAATATGAATTTGGTTACGAATAAGGTGAGCAATCTCATCTTCTTGAGCGATGACAATACTTAAAATATCTGCGAATGCCGCTAAATTAGGTTGAAAACTTTCGGGTGCTGCCAAAAATAGAGCAATATGACTTTCAATATTAATCAGTACACGTAGGCGTGAATCATTTAAAAGGAGGTCATCAATATGGTTAAAAGCGTAATTGACGAGCTGCCAATATTTTTGGCTTGGCTGAGTATTCGCCATGCTGACCAAATAGGTTGCAATAAGTTTAAAGGCTTGAAAATTCTGAGCTGAGGCTGTCTTTTTTAAAAATTGGTGTAGAGAGAGTTTGTAGAGTTGATGGATGAATTGAGTTTTTTCCTTAATTAATATTTCAGGCAAGGGTAGTTCAAGCGAAGTATTTGCAAGTAAAGGGACAATAGCTTGTCCCGATGTAGTTAGAGGCTTATTTAAAGCTAATTCTAAATTATTTAAAGTCGTAAGAAGAAATTGTGGAACTTGTATTTCACGCAAACAGATAAATTCAATATAACGCTTTACCATGGTCGTGCCTTCGCTTAGGGCAACGACATCATCAGTATTAATTTGTGCTGGATTTGCAATAATTTTTTGCATCAACTCAGTTGAATACTGAGTGATTTTTGCAAGATAAGGAACGTCAATTAAACGTAGAACTTGAGTGCATTGTTTAAACTGTTCTAATGCATCATCAATACCAAAAGGGAGAGTTTGTTCTTCAATTAAGGTACTTACCGCACCTTCTACCAGTTTTATTGAACGATCAATTTCATGTTTAATGATGAGTAAAGCTGTTGGATCGAAATGAATCGACGTATGCTCAGACATAAACGTTCCCCTTTGCAAAAAAATCAATTGTTATATTCGTAGTGCTCAATACTTTGAGCTAAAAATCTATGCGACTAATATAACTTAACTTACAAAGGGGAAAAGCTAAAAACACTAAAGAATCAAAAATTTATTTTGCAAAAAGGCAAGGTTCTCCGTGTTTTTCCTCATATTCTTTGACCCAAGTCTCATGTATATTTAACTCTTCATCTGAAGGGTAAATTACAGGGAGGTCAATTTGAACTCTGCTTCTATTGGTTGTTTGCTGGCTATTTTCACTCTGAGATAAGGCATCTATATCAAAAGAAACCTGACCACCAGTCATTGCCAAGTAGACATCAGCAAGAATTTCAGCATCGAGTAACGCGCCGTGGAAAGTACGGTCACGTGCTGGAATTTCATAACGTCTTACAAGCGCATCAAGGGAGTTTTTTTGTCCTGGATGTTTGTTTTTCGCTAAAGCTAAAGTATCCGTTACCTCACACACTTCAGAAAGTGCAGGAAGCCCTACGCGTTTAAACTCCATATCAAGGAAGTTCATATCGAAGGTCGCGTTATGGGCAATAATCTCTGCACCTTTGAGATAGTCAAATAAGGTGTCAGCAATGTCCGCATAGAGCGGTTTATCTTTTAAGAAATCATCACTGATACCGTGGATGTTTTCTGAGTCTCCCACTGGTTTTTGTGGGTTAATATAAATATGAATCGAGCTACCCGTAAGCTTACGGTTAATCATCTCAATTGCGCCCACCTCAATAATGCGGTCGCCATCTTGGAAATAAAAACCAGTAGTTTCCGTATCGAGAATCAGTTGTCGAGGACCTTGTAATTTTAGTTTGGCTTCGGTCACAACGATTTGGGGATGAATATTATTGGTTGGCTGCTTACTTTTTTGTTTGGCAGTTTCAACGTCAATAATTTCTTCGGTTACTTCAATCATCTCAACTTCTTCAGATGCTTCAAGATGAATATTTTCTTCTTCAGTTGCGTCATCCAGATCAAACCCGAAAGGGTCATCTAGCAGCCAGTCCTGTTCAGGCTTTTTTATATCTTGCGATACAGTGGCAGACTGTGGTTGCTTGAGTTCTTTCGCAGTTTTGTCTGCACCTAAATTAGCAAGCTGGTCTGCCATTTCATTGCCAGGGTGTCCTGCGTGGCCTTTAATCCAGTTCCACTCAATATTTCTACCTGTACAGACAGCATCTAATTTCTGCCAAAGGTCAGGATTTTTTACATCTTTCCAGTTTTTCTTTTTCCAACCATGAATCCACTCAGTAATACCTTGCTTCACATAATTTGAATCTGTCCAGATAATCAAATGTGCATCGGCTGGGCAAAATGAAACACCTTCAATGGCAGCAGTGAGTTCCATACGGTTATTGGTCGTATCAGGCTCACCGCCAAATAATTTATGTTCACCCTGCTCAGTAATGACATATGCGCCCCAACCACCTAAACCCGGATTGCCACGACATGCACCATCAACATACAGTGTGATTGTTTGAGACATAAATCGAAACCTAAACTAAAAGAAAAAGAACTGAATATGGTGTATTGTATACGCAAAAAGTTCGGTTCCATCGTATCAAAGCAAGGTTTTTTTAATTTCTTGTAACATTTCCATGCAAATGACATTAAATTATTGCCTTGTCTATCTTGCATGCTTTACTACAATGGCATCGAAGACCTAGGGTTTGTGGGCAGACCCCAAAAAAATATTACGCGAGTTGTTTGGAAGTTTTTATGTATAAACCAACCACATTTGTGTGGCAGCCATCTGCAGCATCATTGTTTAAAATTACCGTACTTAGCTCTGCGTTAGCTGCGTTGGGTATTACAACAGGCTGTTCATCGACTCCGCAATCTGCAAAAACCTCAAAATCGAAACAGGTCAGTGGTGCAGGTTATTTAGATGCGAGTAGTCTTGATTCATTGGAAGACTTACTTTCAGCAACTGATATGCGTGCTGTAGAGGGTGACCGTCTGCTTATTTTAAAGCACGGTGATGTCTGGAAACGTATGTCTGTTGGTTTCAAAATGGATTTGAACCATTGGGATTCACGTATTGAAGCTCAGCGTAGTTGGTTTATTTCTCGTCAGCCTTATCTTGATCGTTTAAGTGCCCGCGCAAGTCGTTATTTGTACCATACAGTTAAAGAAGCTGAACGCCGTGGTTTGCCTACAGAACTTGCATTATTACCTGTAATTGAAAGTTCATATGACCCAGCTGCAACAAGTAGTGCTGCAGCAGCAGGTTTATGGCAGTTTATTCCGAGTACTGGCCGTATTTATGGCTTAAAGCAAACAGGCATGTATGATGGCCGTCGAGATGTTGTTGAGTCGACTCGTGCTGCCTATGAGTTTTTAGGAAGCTTATATAACCAATTCGGTTCTTGGGAGCTTGCTTTAGCAGCCTATAACGCTGGACCGGGCCGTATTCAACAAGCAATTAACCGAAATCAGGCAGCAGGTTTACCAACTGATTATTGGTCTTTAAAATTACCTCAAGAAACCATGAACTATGTTCCTCGTTTCTTGGCTGTTGCCCAAATTATTAAAAATCCAAAAGCTTACGGTATTTCTTTACCACCAATTGCAAATAGACCCCATTTCCGTGAAGTGACTTTATCTGCACCTTTATCTTTAAATGAAATTGCTTCTGTAGCTGGATTAAGTCGTTCGGAACTCTATGCATTAAACCCGGGATATCGTGGTGAAATGGTGGATCCTGCAAGTCCCATGCGTATCTTGATTCCGGCCGATTTAAGTCCTTCAATTGATAATAAATTAAAAGGTATGAAGTCTGGCGGTGGTTCAGGTTGGTGGGCAAATGTGACTTCACCATCTAAGCCAGATGTAAGTGCTTCAACATCTGTGACAATTAAAACCACACCTGCAAATCAGGTGCAACCAGTTAAACCGTCAACACCTACTAGAACAACCAGTAGCTCTACCACGGTAAAAACTTCAACTCCTCGTGGGTCTGATGCTTTAGCCGCGTTTGCAGCTTCGGCTGATGTACCAAGTGCTCCACGTATTCCTGTTGCTGTGACACCTGCGGCAAATATTAAGCAAGTGAAGACAGAGCCACCAATCTCGGCTGCAGAACGTGAAAAGATTTTAGCGGCAGTTCGAGCTGAAGGTGAGAAAGAAACAGTTCAACAAGCTTTAGAGCCACAACCAACGCAGGCTGAAAAAGATCAAGTAGTTGCCGAGTTGAAAGCTATTGCACCACAAGGAACAGAAATTGTTGATCCTTATGATGGCAAAATTAAGTTAACTGCGATTCAAACAAGTCAGTCAGTTGCAGAGCAACAAGGTAAAGAAGTAAGTAAAGGTTTTGCATATCCAAAAACTTTAGCTGAAGACGTGACTGTAGCTAACTCTGAAGATGGGCAGCGCAATAAAGACAAGCCTTACATTAAAACTGACACAGATGTAGTGGTTGTGCAGCCTAAAGGCAAACGTAGTACCTATACAGTTTTACCGGGTGATACTTTAGCCGTTATTGCGATGAAAAACGGCGTAAACTGGCGCGATGTTGCTAAGTGGAACCAGATTGATCCTGAAAAGACGTTATATGTTGGTTCAACGCTTTACCTTTATGATGCTAAGCCACAAGAAACTCAAACGACTTCAAAAAGCACAGCTAAACCAGATGTATATGTCGTTCAGGCTAACGATAGCTTAAGCGGCGTGGCTAACCAGTTTAATTTGTCTGTAAGACAATTGGCTGAATATAACGATTTATCAGTGACTGATGGCTTATTTGTTGGGCAAAAACTACAGTTAAAAGAACCAAAAAATAGTCGCTCAAGTGCTAAAGCAGAACCGAAAGCTGTTCAGGCAAGTGCAAAACGTATAGCAACTAAAAGCTATACTGTGAAGCGCGGTGAATATCTTAAATTGATTGCAGATCGTTATGCGCTCTCTAATCAGGAACTTGCTGAATTAACTCCGGGATTAACTGCGGGCAGTAACTTAATGGTAGGCCAAAAAATTAATGTGCCTACACAAGATATTTCTGTAGATGAAGTTGCTGAAACTAAGGCTTCTAGTAAATCTGAGAAAGCATCAACAAGTGTTTCTTATAAAACAGAAGGCTATAAAGTACAACGTGGTGATACTTTATCGAGTATTGCAACTAAATCAAAAATTAGCCTAGCTGAGTTAGCCGAGTTAAATAACTTAAAAGCAAATAGCCATGTGCAGCTTGGTCAAACTTTAAAAGTACCGGCAGGCTTAAGTGTTCCAGAACAATACGTTGTACAGTCTGGCGATAGCTTAAATGCGATTGCGAGTAAATATAATTTGCAAACAAGCTATTTGGCTGACCTAAACGGTTTGTCTCGTACTGCTGGTTTGCGTGCTGGTCAACGCTTAAAACTAACAGGAACTGTTGAAGAAGCGCCAACTAAATCTTCTAAAAACGCCAAAGAAGAAACACCAGAAACTTATACAGTTAAATCTGGCGATAGCTTAGGTAATATCGCTAATCGCTACCATTTACAGCTGGACTACCTTGCTTCATTAAATGGTCTTTCACGCAACAGTAGCGTTCGTGTGGGGCAGCGTTTAAAGCTAACGGGTGATGTGCCTACAGTTGAAACAGCTAAAGCAGATACTAAGTCTTCAACTAAAACAGTTGCTGCTGGTAAAAACACTGAAAGATATACGGTTAAATCTGGTGAGTCTTTAAATAGTATTGCGAGCCGTGCGGGTATTTCAGTGCGTGAACTGGCTGAAATGAATGCATTAAAAGCAAATGCTAACTTACAGCGCGGTCAGAATATTGTGATTCCAAAAACTGTCGTGGAATACAAAGTGAAGCGTGGCGATACCTTGATCGGCCTTGCGAGTAAATATGGTTTAGAAACCAATTTCTTGGCTGAGCTGAATAATTTAACGCCTTCTACTCAGCTTCGCATTGGTGATGTGATTAAAGTGCCTAATTTGTAAAATAATTAGTCATTTATGCATAAATTCAATTTTCAACTGAGCCTGCTAGTCGGGCTCAGTGTCATTTCCCATAGTGTTTTTTCTGCACAACAAACCACCTCATATATAGCGATTCATTCTAAGCCTAAATATTTAGAAATGATGGCTATGCCATATGCAAACCCAAATGCCCCTAAAGGTGGCCTATTAAGTCAGGCAGCTCAAGGAACTTTTGATAACCTCAATAGTATGAATGGTAAGGGGAATGCTACAGAAGGCGTGAATTATCTTTTTGATACATTAATGACTCAATCACTTGATGAGGTTGGAGTTTTATATCCGCTTTTGGCTCAGAAAGTGAGTTATGACCCAGAAAAAACGCAATCAGTGACTTTCTATTTAAACCCTAAAGCGCGTTTTAGTAATGGGCAGCCAGTCACTGCGGCAGATGTTAAATTTAGTTTTGATGCCTATCAGACTAAATCTAATTTAGGTTTGCAAATGTACCTTGCTGATTTAGCAAAAACAGAAATAATAAATGCTCATCAAGTAAAGTTTATTTTTAAGTCTACACATAATCCTAAAATGCCATTCATTTTGGCAACCTTACCCATTTATTCAAAAGTAGATTGGCAAAAAAGAGATTTTAGCCGAATTACCCTACAACCGATTATTGGTTCGGGGCCATATGTAGTTGAACGAGTTGATCCGGGTAGAAGCATTAGCTATAAAAGAAATCCAAATTATTGGGCAAAAGATTTGCCTATTAACAAAGGGCGTTATAACTTTGACCGCTTGAGATATGTTTATTATCGAAATTGGGATATTGCTTTTGAAGGATTTAAATCTGGGCAATACACTTTGCATGAAGAAACTAATCCTAAAAAATGGGTAACTGATTACCGGTTTCCAGCCGTAAAAGCAGGGTTCGTTACTCAATATAAGTTTCGTCACCATAATCCTATTGCCACTGAAAGCTATGTTTTTAATACACGACGAAAACCTTTGAATGATATTCGTTTTAGACAAGCTTTAACCTATGCTTATGACTTTGAATGGCAGAATAAAGCTTTGTTTTATGGACAATATCAGCGCCTACAAAGTTATTTTGAAAATAGTGAATTAGCAGCAACAGGTCGACCTTCAAAAACTGAATTAGAGTTGTTAAAACCGTTATTGCTTAAGTTATCTCCACTTATGCAACAAGGTGTTTTAGCAAACTGGAAATACCCAGTGTCAGATGCGAGTGGATTTAACCGTCAGAATTTATTAACTGCGCGCCAATTGCTTATACAAGCTGGCTATAAAATTAAAGAAGGGCAGCTATTTACACCTGAGGAAAAGAAAGTTCAGCTTGAGTTTTTAATTCAGCAAGATGGTAAACAACGAACACTTCTACCTTTTATTCGTAACTTAAAAAAATTAGGCATTGCTGTTAATTTACGTCAGGTTGATGCTCCGCAATATTTAGAACGAACTCGCCGTTACGATTTTGATATGACCACAATGAATTTGCCGCAATCTCTCAATCCGGGAAATGAACAAACTCAGTTCTGGGGGAGTGTAGCTGCAGCTCAGGATGGAAATTACAATTATGCGGGAATTCGTAACCCAGTAATTGATCAAGTGATTTCAAAACTCGTTGCGAGTAAAAGTCGTGAACAACAGATTATTTATACTCGCATTCTCGATCGATTGCTTAGAGCTGGTTATTATCAAATCCCGACTTATGGTAAAGGTGAAAACTGGTATGCTTATTGGAATATGTATCAACAACCTAAAGTTAAACCAGCACTTTCTTCTGGGATAGAATATTGGTGGAGTGATGCAAATAAAGCCAAAAAAGTTGCCAAATATTTACATCAACAATAAAAAGCATCTGCCATAAAGGAAATCCTGTTATATGGGTTCATATATTCTCAAGCGACTTCTTTTAATGATTCCCACATTGTTTGTCATTTTATTGATTAACTTTGTGGTTGTGCAAATTGCACCAGGTGGGCCAGTTGAGCAAGCAATACATCAGGCACAAAGCGATTTGGGAATTGGCCGTGCATTGAGTGCAGAAACTTATTATCAAGGTGCTCAAGGTTTAAGCCCTGAAATGGTTGAGCAAATTAAGGCGCAGTATGGTTTTGATCGTTCTGCCCCTGAACGGTTTTTCTTAATGTTAAAAGGCTATTTAACTTTAGATTTTGGACAAAGTTTCTTTAAAGATAAACCAGTCGTGGAATTGTTATGGGAAAAAATGCCTGTTTCCATTTCACTTGGGCTGGTGAGTACTTTTCTCATTTATCTCATTTCTATTCCGCTGGGAATTAAAAAGGCAAAGCAGCAGGGCTCTTGGTTTGATCGGTCCACTTCTTTAGTGCTTGTGGTGGGGTATGCTGTACCAAGTTTTGTATTTGCGATTTTGTTAGTTGTTTTTTTTGCAGGCGGGTCTTATTTTCAATGGTTTCCATTACAAAATTTAGTCTCAGATAATTTTCATCAATTTAGTCTTTGGGGCAAAGTTACTGATTATTTATGGCATATGACTCTGCCACTCATTACCATGGTATTAGGCGGTTTTGCCAGTTTAACCTATTTAACTAAATACTCATTTTTAGAAGAACTCAATAAACCCTACGTTTTGGCAGCCTATGCAAAAGGGTTGAACAGCCAACAGGTCTTATATAAGCATGTCTTTCGTAATGCCATTTTAGTTGTGCTCGCAGGATTGCCAGAAGCGTTAGCAGGTATTTTCTTTGTAGGTAACCTATTTGTAGAAATTATCTTTCACCTAGATGGGGTGGGTTTGTTGGGCTTTGAAGCTATTGTCCAACGTGATTATCCTGTTATTTTTGGTGTTTTATTTTTCTTTACTTTATTTAGCCTAATTTTACGTCTCATTTGTGATGTGTTGTACCAATGGATTGATCCAAGAATTCACTTTGACGCACAAGGAGGCAAATAATGTCTTTAATTGTGCGTACACGATTACAGCGTTTTAGGCAGCATAAATTGGGCTGGGCCAGCTTTATTTTATTTAGTCTAATTTTGCTTTTGTCCTTAGCTGCAGAGTTAATTGCTAACGATAAACCGCTGTTAGTGAAGTATGAAAATTCTTACTATTTGCCTGTGTTGAAAACTTATCCGGAAACGACGTTTGGTGGAGTGTTTGAAACAGAAGCTGATTATAAAGACCCTGCTGTACAAGCGATTATTAATACTAAGGGATGGGCAGTTTGGCCCCTCATTCAATTTTCATATCAAACGCCCAATTTAGATTTGGCCGTTCCTGTGCCATCACCACCTTCCAAGCAAAACTGGTTGGGAACAGATGATCAGGGAAGGGATGTTCTTGCGCGTATTCTTTATGGCTTAAGAGTATCGTTGCTTTTTGGCTTGGCCTTAACATTTTGTTCTGCTTTATTTGGAATTACGGTAGGCGCTATTCAAGGTTACTATGCTGGCTGGGTCGATTTATTGGGGCAACGTTTAGTTGAAGTCTGGAATGGCTTACCCATGCTTTTTATGGTCATGATTTTAGTCAGTATGTTTGTTCCAAATGTATATTGGCTATTTTCCATTATGTTGTTTTTCGGCTGGACCGTTTTGGTAGGTGTTGTTAGGGCAGAGTTTTTAAAAGCTCGTCAGCTTGATTACGTTCGTGCAGCCCAAGTTTTGGGAGTGACCGATCACGCGATTATTTTTAGGCATATTTTGCCAAATGCGATCAGTTCGAGTTTGTCTCAGTTACCTTTTATTTTAACGACCAATATTAGCGCTTTAACCGCTCTTGATTTTTTAGGATATGGACTACCACCCGATGCGGCCTCTTTAGGTGAATTATTACTACAAGGTAAAAATAATTTAGATGCGCCATGGTTGGCAATTTCAGGCTTTTTTAGTCTGGCTATTGTTCTTTCACTTTTAATTTATATTGGAGAGGCGGCCCGTGAAGCGTTTGACCCAAGAAAATAACTTAAATCCCGCTTTAGCATTATTAAAAGTAGAGCAACTTTCGGTTCAGACCAAAGACCGAAAGGTTTTATTAGAAGATCTAAGTTTTTACTTAAGTGAAGGTGAAACACTCGCTATTGTGGGCGAAAGTGGTTCAGGTAAATCGATGAGCTGCTTAGCAATAATGGGCTTGCTACAAGATAAATTAGAAATAGCGGGGCAGGTCTGGATTGGACCGCAAAATATGCTTGAGCTAGATGAAAGAGCTCAATCAAATTTACGTGGTCGACAAATCGCTATGATTTTTCAAGAGCCTGCTGCTGCATTAAATCCGCTCCATCGGGTTGAAAAAATTATAGGGGAAAATCTTCTTTTATCTGGTTTTTCAAAACTTGAAGTCCGGCAGCAAATATTAGAACTGCTAAAAGATGTGGGAATTGTTGAACCAGAACAAATTTTAAAACGTTATCCGCATGAGCTTTCTGGTGGACAAAAACAACGTGTCATGATTGCGATGACATTGGCGCTTCGGCCTAAAATTTTGATTGCTGATGAACCTACTACTGCGTTGGATGTGGTTTTGCAGATACAAATTTTAGAGCTATTAAAATCTTTGCAAAGCAAATATGGGATGGCACTTATTTTAATTAGCCATGACCTAAATTTAGTACATCGCTATGCTGAGAAACTTATTGTATTGCAAAGTGGGCGTGTAGTGGAGCAAGGTGAACTGAGCCAAATCTTTGTAAATCCTAAAACAAGTTATACAGCACAGTTGTTAGATCATGATTTTGGAAAAGTAGAGTCTAGACCCGCTCAACAGAATGTTTTATCAGTTCGACAGCTCAGCGTGCAGTTTCCTATAAGAAAAGGAATTTTAAATCGCATTCAAGGGTATTTCAGCGCAATAGAAGATTTGAGTTTTGATCTTGCTCAAGGTGAATCACTTGGGGTGGTTGGTGAAAGTGGTGCTGGTAAATCATCTCTGGCGATAGCTTTGGTCCGACTTATTAAAAGTGAAGGGCAGATTGTTTTTTTAGGTCAAGATTTAAATCAGTTACAGCCAAAAGCCTTGCGTTTGATGAGATCGGATTTTCAACTTGTATTCCAAGACCCTTTTGAAAGTTTAAACCCGCGTATGACAGTAGGGCAGATTATTGCTGAAGGATTGAAAGTGAAAGCAGTAGCTGATAACGAGATCAAACAGCAAGTTGAATCTGTATTGGTAAAAGTTGAATTGGCTGAAGATTTTCAACATCGTTACCCTCATGAACTTTCTGGGGGACAACGTCAACGTGTCGCCTTAGCAAGAGCTTTGGCGGTTCAGCCTAAACTTTTAATTTTGGATGAACCTACCTCTGCCTTAGATCGGACCACGCAAAAAGCCATGATCAAGTTGTTGAGACAATTACAGCAAACTGAGCAGTTAAGTTATATTTTCATTAGTCATGATCTCAATATAGTAAAAGCACTTTGCCACAAAGTGATGGTATTACGTCATGCAAAAGTTGTTGAATATCAGGAAACTGAACTCTTATTTTCTAAGCCTAACAGTGAATATACGAAACAGTTAATTAAAGCATCCTTTTAAAGATATTTTTTAATTTATTGTTTTATATAAATAAATTTTGGTTAAACTTCTAATGCAAAAAGTTGCATATTTTTATATTTTTTAAAATTGACATGTGCTATTGTCAGTTATCGATTATGACTTGACATGCCCAATAACTCATTTAAATTAGAGTAATTGCTCTAAAATTCAAAGAACAGAGGTTAACCATGAACCAGATTGCTCAACCCATCACAATTCGCAATACCACCTTTAAAAACCGAATTATTAAAGGTGCAATGAGTGAAGCACTAGCAAATTATGAAGGCCAACCAAATGACTTACATTTGGGTTTATATGGTGCATGGGCAAAAGGTGAGCTTGGCTGTGCGATTACTGGTAATGTCATGGTAAATGCCGGCGCAAAAAATGAACCGGGTGTTGTTGTTATTGAAACTGAACGTGATCTAGAGCGCTTAAAAGAATGGGCGGAATTAGGTAAAAAATATGGCATGGTGCAGTTAATTCAATTGTCACACCCAGGTCGTCAGTGTCCAAAAGGCTTAAATAAAGAAACTGTAGCGCCTTCAGCCGTACCTTTTAGCCCAGCTTTAGCAACCATGTTTGGAACGCCACGTGAACTTACTCATGACGAAATTCTAGATATTATTAAACGTTTTGCGACAGCAGCTCACATTTGTGAAAAAGCAGGCTTTGAAGGGGTGCAATTACATGGTGCTCATGGCTATTTAATTAGTCAGTTTTTATCGCCATTAACCAATAAGCGTACAGATCAGTGGGGCGGTTCAGTTGAAAATCGTAGTTGTTTTTTACTAGAGGTTTATAAAGCGGTACGTGAAGCGACTTCAGATAATTTTATCATTTCAGTGAAGCTTAACTCGGCTGATTTCCAGCGTGGCGGAATTAGTGAAGAAGATGTAATTTCAGTGTTTAAAGCAGTGGATGAAGCTGGTATAGATTTAATTGAAATTTCAGGCGGTACTTACGAGGCACCAGCAATGGCTGGAGCTAAGGCTGATAAACGTAAGGCAAGCACGATTGCACGTGAAGCATACTTTTTAGATTTTGCAGAGAAAATCCGCCAGCATGTTAAGTGTAAACTCATGGTGACAGGCGGTTTCCGTACTGTAGAAGGCATGAATGCCGCACTTGAAAGTGGTGCATGTGACTTTATTGGTATTGCTCGTCCATTTGCACTTGAAACCGATTTAACAGAACGTTTAATTGCAGGGCAAGATGTTCGCTATGCAGTAAAACCAATTAAAACAGGCTTACCATTTGTCGATAAGATGGCAATTATGGAAATTATTTGGTATGCAGCTCAATTTAAAACGATTGGTAAGGGTAAAAAGCCAAATCCAAAACTTTCACCACTGGTAGTATTTTTAAATTACGCCAAAGGCAATATTAAAGCGGTGATTCAAGGACAAGTGAATTCACGTAAATCTGCGTAGATAAATTACCAAGCCGTAGTCCAGTAAGCTTTAAATGTAGAAGCAGACCATCGGCCTTTAATTAAAGCATTTTTAAAGGCAGGTCTGTTTTCTATTTGAGCCAGATAACGCTGTATATGTTTAAATTGTCTGTAATTTGGTGAGCAAGCCAGTAATGGAAACCACATCAAAATATCAGCAGTAGTAAACTGATCTCCGGCAAACCATAAGTGGTGCTCTAAATGTTTATCAATCATACTCATCTGTCTTTGTAATGATTGATTGAGATAGCCTTGATCAAATCCATATTTTAAAAACTTTGGAATGAAACGGACCGGAAAAGGCGTACGCTTTACAATTTGGTGAAAGATTTGTTTGAGTACCAAATCGGGAATGAATGTCGCCTCAGAATAATTTTTCCAATAATAAAAATTTTGCAGTTGTTGGCTTAATAGGCTGTTCGGACCTAATTGTGGGTGTAAATGAGATAGGTAATCTAGGATTGCTGAGGTTTCAGCTAAGATAGAAGTCTTTCCTTGTTCAATAATTTCGATAGTTGGAAATTTTGATAATTGATGAGGTGAGTTTTTATCTTTGTCTATGCCTGAATGATCTTTAATAGTGAGCTCATAGTTGAGTCCTAATTCTTCTAAAAACCAAATAATGCGTTGAGAGCGTGAATTTTGTAAGTGAAATAATCGAATTCGCATGTTATATTCAAATTATAGTTTTGACCTATTTTTAGTATAAGACATCATTTAATTTTTAAAAATATTAATAAATCAATAAATTATGTTTTTATACAAGAGCAGCTGAATAAAAAGCCACTACCTTAAAAAAGCAGTGGCTTTTTAGTATTTGATATCCCTAGTGAGATTTTAAGCTAGGTTATCGCTGTGAAACGGCTGTCTATTAAGTGTCTTTAGAGTTTAGAACGTATAGCTCATACCTAATTGAACAGTACGTGATTCACCCGGATATGCATATAGATTGAAAGCGCTTTCATCATAAACTTTGTCAAAAAGATTTTTCAGGTCTAGGTTAATACGAAGTTTTGGTGTTGCCTGATAATAAGAAACCAAATCTGTAACTGCATAACCTTTCATTGTATAAGTACTATTAGCTGTTTGACCTGCACGCTTATCAATATATTTTTGATTAATGCCTAGACCTAAGCCTTGTAAAAGACCATCTTGAAATTCATAGATATTTAACAGATTAAAACTATTCTTTGGAATATTGGCTAAAGCGGTTCCTTTTTTCAAAGTATTATCTTTGCTGACTTCTGCATCTGTATAGGCATATCCACCAATAATTTTCCAAGCTGGAGTGATTTGCCCTGCAACATTTAGCTCAATACCTTGGCTACGAACTTCACCAGCAGCAACTTTATAGGCTGAATCTACAGGATCGAGAGTTAAGACATTTTCTTTTTTTGCATAAAAAATCGCAGAGTCAACCGATAGCATATTGTCGAGTGCTTGCCATTTAAAGCCTAACTCGTAAGCCATGCCTTCCTCTGGGTCAAATCCCTCTCCATTACGGCTAGCACCAGTGTTAGGTTTAAAAGATTTTGCAGCATTGCTATAGATTGAAAGGTCATCACGTGCTTTAAAAACTAAACCTAAACGCGGAATAAATGCGTCATGACTGGTATTCCAGTTTGCAGTATTCGGTAAAAGATTTTTGTAATCATGTTCGTAGTGCTCAAAACGTAAACCCACTAGTGCACTTAAACGCTCATTTAAATCGATTTGGTCTTGTACAAAAAGGGCAGTTGTTTTTAAATTTTCACGGTCATGGGTCGTAATGTTTTTAAGCTCGGGTAGAGGTTGGCCTAAAACTGGATCATAGATATTGATCGGGTAGTTATTTGACTTAGCATCTGAACGAATAATATATGACTTATAATCATAGTTTTCGTATTCAAGCCCAGTCACTAAAGTATGAGCTAGACCTAAAAGTTGGAAATTACCTGTTAGATTAATTTGGGCATCGGTATCTTGCCATTTTAATTCGCGATAGTTGTAATTTCGGTTTAAAGTTTCGCCGTCATCTTGAATGCCATTTGCCTCTACCGCATAGCCATGCAATTTACCATTTAAATATTGCACACCAGCATTTAGCTTCCAGTCATTACCAAGGTCGTGCTCGACTCGTAATTGAGTCATATTATTATCATTGTAGAGTCGGTTGTTGTATTTACCTGTTTCCCACAAATAGGTTTCGGGTGAACTATTAAAAGACTTCTGGCCTGCATAACGTGTTTGGCCACGATCAAGTGGATGTTGATTTCGTAAAATATCCGCTTCAAAAGTAACTTTTGTTGCGTCAGAAGCTTGCCATTGAATGACTGGTGCAATTCCATATCGTTTGGACTCGACATGATCGCGATAACTATCACCGCCTTCTGCAATCACATTTAAGCGATAACCAATATTTTCTGTATTAGGGATAGTACCTGTGGTATCTACCGTAGTGCGATATAAACCTTCACTACTGAGCTGAGCACCTAAAGTGGTTTGTTGCTCAGACTTCGGTGTTTTAGAAATTAAGTTAAATGTACCACCTGGGTCACCACGGCCATATAAGCTAGAAGAGGGACCACGTAAAACGTCTACACGTTCAATAGTGTTACTATCTGGAGTATTTGGATAACCACGGTTAATTGGGAATCCATTACGATAAAATTCACCGCTAGTGAAACCACGAAGATTAAAGCCTGTTAGACCTTGACCACCAAAGTTATTAGCACGAGTCACACCGCCAGCTAAATCAAGCGCTTCAATCAAACGTGTTGCGCCAATATCTTCAATTACTTTTTGAGTCACTACACTGACAGATTGTGGCGTATCTTTTAATGCGACTTCACTACGTGTTGCGCTACTTGAACTGTCGACTTTATAAGCTTGGTCGGCAGCTTGTTGGGCTTTAATCTTAATGGTAGCAAGTGTTGTTGATGAACTATTGGTTTCTGCAAAAGTAGTTGATATAAAGCAGAGTTGAGCGATGCTCAGGGAGAGGAGTCGAAGCTTAAGATCCATTTAAAACCTTATTGATAATAAATATCAGTATAAAAATAAGAATTATTATATTGTAAATCTATGTAAAGGAAATACTGGATCGGTGATATATATGTACAAGTGTATTTTATTTGGAAATACAGAAAATTAGAAATATAAAAATAAAATAGAAAGGAATTTTATAAGAAGAGAATATGGCGTCCCTACGGGGATTCGAACCCCGGTTACCGCCGTGAAAGGGCGATGTCCTAGGCCTCTAGACGATAGGGACGTTGAGGATGGCGGTATCTTAAGAAGCCGCCACCAAACTGTCAAGGAGGTAAGGTGACAGTTTGTTCAAAATATAGCAAAACAGTTCAGCAGTCTTCTGAGTATCGTACAAAGCAGAGTGTGCTTCTTTGCCATCGAACTCAATTCCAGCTTGAATACACGCTTTCGCAAGCACAGTTTGTCCAAACATAACAGCACTTAAAGTAACCGTATCCATCACTGAAAAACTATGAAATGGGTTTTGGTTTTTTGTACTTGTACGCGCAATTGCTGCTTGTACAAAACCAAGGTCAAAATGCGCATTGTGGCCCACTAAGACTGCATGTGTACAATGTTGCTGTTTACGGACTTCATTCACCGATTTAAAAATACGGCGTAATGCAGTGCGCTCATCTTCAGCCATTGCAATACGCATTGGATTGAATGGATCAATACCAATAAAGTCTAGTGAACGGCGATCGAGATTAGCCCCTTCAAACGGGTTAATATGCGCATGAAATGCTGGACCAGGGACAAATTGTCCCTGAGCATCATACACAATTGGAATGCACGCAATTTCTAGCAATGCATCTGTCTGGGCATTAAAACCTGCCGTTTCAACGTCAACAACAACAGGTAAGAAGCCACGAAAACGTTGGCCAATGACCGGGACAGAGGTTTCTTGTGTCACACTTTTCTCCATTGCAGCGTTTTCCCGGCATGCAGCGGGATAATTTTTTGATCATCTAAATAATCAAAAGATTCTGGAACGAGGTTATCTTCTTTTACCAAAGTAATGGTAGAAGTATTACGTAGTAGGCCGTAGAAGTCTGCGCCAAAGTGGCTAGCAAAACCTTCTAAACGTTCTAGTTTACCTACTTGATCAAATGCTTGAGCATAAAGTTCAATTGCATTAGGCGCACTATAACAGCCCGCACAGCCACACGCATTTTCTTTTGCATTTTGCGAGTGAGGAGCACTATCTGTACCCAAGAAAAATTTAGGGTTACCGCTCGTTGCAACTTCAAGCAAAGTGGTCTGGTGAGTTTGACGCTTTAAAATTGGTAAGCAATAGAAATGCGGTTTAATACCACCAACCAACATATCATTACGATTAAATAATAAATGCTGAGGTGTAATCGTTGCAGCCACATTGCGGTCTTGTTCTAAAACAAAGTGTGCAGCATCGCTTGTTGTGATGTGCTCAAGTACCACTTTAAGTTTTGGAAACTGTTTTAATAACGGTGATAAAACTTCATCTAAGAAGCGTTTTTCACGGTCAAAAATATCAACGTGGTTATGAGTCACTTCACCATGAAGTAATAACGGAACTTGATGCTCTTCTAGTTGCTCAATGACTGCATAAACTTTACGGATGTCACTTACACCGTTATCAGAATTGGTGGTCGCACCTGCTGGGTAAAGTTTAATAGCATTTACATGTCCAGATTCTTTAATTTTACGAACTTCATCTGGTGAGGTGAAATCAGTAAAATAAAGCACCATACGTGGGTCAAAGTTAAGACCCTCTGGAACATGAGCAAGAATACGTTCACGGTAAGCCAGTGCTTCTTCCACAGTTTTTACAGGTGGAACAAGGTTTGGCATACAGATCGCACGAGCAAATTGTTTGGCCAAATCAGGTACAGTACGTTTTAATGCTAAACCATCACGTAAATGTGCATGCCAGTCATCTGGCTGGAGCAGGGTAATAGAGTCCAAGGCAGTTCAAACTTCGAAATAAAACAAATGATAATCGATAAAGTGTGAAAATGGTAACGAGAATTACGGACAAATGGCAAAATAAAGCGCCAGAGGCCTTAAAAAATAATGTTATATTTTGTTAATGTGTGAGAGGCAGGAATCAAGTAGTGGCAAATAGGGGAAATGTACATGAATTACTCAAAGCAAAAGAAGAAATAGAATATTTAGTAACTCTACATACCCATCGTTATGCCAATATACCTCTGCCACATCAATTAGAAAAAAAATTCTGGTGTTTAAATCTTGAGCGAACTAAACAGAATATCTCAAAATTTTTAGCAAGTGGCGTTTTAACCTATCTCATTTTCATATTGCTGGCTCTACCTACAGACTATTTGGTCATAGGGGTGCCTTATATTACTTGGGATTTTATTTACTGTTTACTTAGCGCAATTAATATTGCTTGTGCACTGCTGTTATTTTGGGTTTTTGCAAAGTTTAAAAAACTCACTGAATATTTTTATATCGCCGCATGTGGCATTGTATTTTTGACTATTATTATCAATGCAATGTTGCTCCTTAGCGTAGAAAATGTCGCTCTTAAAAACCAGTCGATGTTATTACTTTCCTTCTTATATATGCTGGGTTTTATTTTAAGCGGAATAAAGCCTCTACATATGCTTTATGTAGGTTTAACAGCAGCCTTTTGTGTTTTTTCCCTACTGATTTTATGGCAAGCGAATTGTGATTTTATTGCTTTGGGAAGAGCGCTGTTTGGAAGTTGTATTTTAGGTTTTTCAATTAGTACGATGCTTACCTCAAGAGAAAGAAGCCTTTTTTTAAATAATCAGCTTGCTGAGCTTAACGAACAGATTTTACGTATTGAAGCATCTGAATTGCTTCATTTAAGCCAGCAGGATGCACTGACGAATATCTCAAATCGACGTACTTTTGATGAGATGTTCGACTTTTTTTACTATCGTGCAAAGCAAGAAAAGCGCCCATTGGCTGTTTTATTTATTGATATCGATTTTTTTAAAAATTATAACGATTTTTATGGGCACCAAATGGGGGATAAAGTCATCTCATCTATTGCCGCTGCAATTAAAAATTCGATTCGGCATGTTGATTTTGTTGCCCGTTATGGTGGAGAAGAGTTTGTCGTGCTGTTACCGAAAACACCTGCTCAAGGCGCCTATGCCGTCGCTGCAAATATTTATAAAGCGATTGAGCGACAAGCGATTCCTCATGCAGCATCTTTAGTCTCTAAGCATGTCACGATTAGTTTAGGTTTTACTGTTTATACAGAAGGTTTTAAAGTAAATCAGGAAAAATTAATTCACGCTGCGGATCAAGCTTTGTACCGAGCTAAGCAGCTTGGACGTAACCAGATTTATTATCAACCTTTGGAAGTAGCAGAACTTGTTTGAGCACAAATATTTGAAATAAAAAAGCCACCGTTGTCGGTGGCTTTTTTATTAAGTAAGAAAATTATTTTTTCTTGCTATCAAGTTGTGGTACAGCAGAACCTTGGCCGATTGAAAGCAAACCAGCATCTGTATAGATACCAAGTTTTGCACGTGTATCGGTAATGTCGAGGTTACGCATAGTCAATTGACCAATACGGTCCATTGGCGTAAACATTGAATCGCCTTTTTCCATTGTTAAACGTTCAGCTTCGTACGTTAAGTTTGGAGATTCAGTGTTCATGATGGTGTAGTCATTACCACGACGAAGTTCAAGAGTTACTTCACCAGTAATCGCTTTAGCAACCCAACGCTGTGCAGTTTCACGCAACATAAGTGCTTGAGAGTCGAACCAGCGGCCTTGGTAAAGTAAACGACCTAAACGTAAACCGTTAATGCGGTATTGTTCGATCGTATCTTCGTTATGAATACCAGTAACCAAACGCTCATAAGCAATATGAAGAAGGGCCATCCCCGGTGCTTCATAAATACCACGAGATTTCGCTTCGATAATACGGTTTTCGATTTGGTCAGACATACCTAAACCATGACGGCCACCAATACGGTTTGCTTCAAGAATAAGCTCAACCGGATTGTCAAAAGTTTGACCGTTTAATGCAACAGGTACACCTTCTTCAAAACGTACAGTCACTTCTTCTGGAGTAATTTCAACTTCATCTTTCCAGAAAGCAACGCCCATAATTGGGTCAACGATTTTGATACCAGCATTTAAGTATTCAAGATCTTTTGCTTCGTGAGTTGCGCCCAACATATTTGAGTCAGTTGAGTACGCTTTTTCTTTTGACATTTTGTAGTCAAAACCGTTGTCGATCAGGAACTGTGACATTTCTGCACGGCCGCCAAGCTCATCGATGAAGTTTTGATCTAACCAAGGCTTATAAATTTTAAGATTCGGATTAGTCAACAAACCATAACGATAGAAACGTTCAATATCGTTACCTTTATAAGTTGAACCGTCACCCCAGATGTTTACGTCATCTTCTTTCATTGCAGTAACTAACATTGTACCTGTTACTGCACGACCTAATGGAGTCGTATTGAAATAAGGAACACCACCTGTACTGATATGGAATGCACCACACTGAATCGCAGCAATACCTTCAAGCGCAAGTTGTAAGCGGCAGTCAATTAAGCGAGCTTTTACAGCGCCGTATTGTTCTGCTTTCTTTGGAATTGCATCGTAGTCATCTTCATCAGGCTGACCTAAGTTTGCAGTATATGCATAAGGTTCTGCGCCTTTTTGTTTCATCCACAATAAGGCAGCTGAAGTGTCTAGGCCTCCGGAGAAGGCAATCCCAACTTTTTTGCCTACTGGTACATGCTGCAAGATAGTTGCATTATCAGTCATTGCTAATCCTAACATTTATGAAAAAGACCCCATATAGGCGGTCTTGAGAATTCTGAATGGCGGCTATTGTAGCACTATTCATGGTGCTTTTTTTCGCAAAAAAAGCATTAATTCACTTGTTCTGATTTGAAGTTTTAATTTGATAAAAAATATAAGGCTATTTATAGAATAAGAAGAAGTGAATGAAGTATTGTTCTTAAATAAATGGATTGACCATAAGCTCCGATAAATTTCTTTGCATGGTCATCCAAAATTATCAAAAAAGTATTAAAGTACTATGCAACAAGTTGCAAAAAATTATTGGGACGCAGCATGACAAGTTACGCCAATTTATTAAAACCATTACATCTAGGCTTTACTACCATTAAAAACCGTGTGGTGATGGGTTCCATGCATACGGGGCTTGAAGACCGTTTTTACAATTACCCAAAACTGGCAGCTTATTTTGAAGAGCGTGCAAAAGGTGGGGTGGGCCTGATTGTGACAGGTGGTATTTCACCGAACCGTCAAGGATGGTTAGCACCTGCTGGCGGAACCATGAATAGCTTATTTGATATTCCACAGCATCGTCTGGTTACACATGCTGTGCATAAACATGGTTCAAAAATCTTAATGCAAATTTTGCATGCAGGTCGCTATGGTTACCAGCCGTTTGTTGTATCTTCAACTGCAATTAAATCTCCAATTTCACCTTTTAAACCACGCCAGCTTTCTGAAAAAAATATTCTGAGCACAATAGAAGATTACGCACAGTGCGCCGATATTGCCAAAAAAGCAGGTTATGACGGTGTCGAAATTATGGGCTCGGAAGGTTATTTAATTAACCAGTTTTTAAGTCGCCACGTGAACCAGCGTACTGACCGTTGGGGTGGTGAAATTGAAAACCGTATGCGCTTTCCAGTCGAGATTGTTAAAGCGATCCGTGCCAAAGTTGGTGAGAAATTTATTATTTGTTTCCGCTTGTCTTT
Source organism: Acinetobacter sp. AOR18_HL (assembly GCF_027855145.1). Classification (NCBI taxonomy): domain Bacteria; kingdom Pseudomonadati; phylum Pseudomonadota; class Gammaproteobacteria; order Moraxellales; family Moraxellaceae; genus Acinetobacter; species Acinetobacter sp. AOR18_HL. The sequence goes on along the minus strand of NZ_JAKTIG010000061.1, from coordinate 4,943 downwards.
ACTCGATTTAGTCCATGACGGTAATACCAAGCAAGAGGTGGTGACTGTAGCCAAAGCTTTAGAAAAAGCAGGGGTGACTTTATTAAATACCGGTATTGGCTGGCATGAAGCTCGTGTTCCGACCATTGTAACATCTGTGCCTCGTGCAGCTTTTGTCGACTACACTGCTCATGTAAAACAGCATATTTCTATCCCGATTATTGCGTCAAACCGAATTAACATGCCTGAAACTGCCGAAGAAATTTTGGCAACTGGTAAAGCAGATATGGTTCAAATGGCGCGTCCTTTATTGGCCGATGCATTTTGGGTAAATAAAACTGCGACTAACCGTGTTGATGAAATTAATACCTGTATTGCATGTAACCAAGCCTGTTTAGACCATGCTTTTAAAAATAAGCGTGTGTCTTGTTTGGTTAACCCGCGTGCAGGCCATGAAACTGAACTGGTCTATTTAAAGACTAAACAGCCTAAGCGAATTGCAGTTGTGGGCGGCGGAGTAGCGGGTATGTCGGCGGCAACTGTTGCGGCAAGCCGTGGCCATGCAGTGACGCTGTTTGAGGCAACTTCTGATGTAGGTGGCCAATTTAACTTTGCCAAAGTTGTACCGGGCAAAGAAGAATTTCACGAGACGATCCGCTACTTTAAAGTCCAACTGGAAAAAACAGGGGTGGATGTACGTTTAAATACTCGCGTAAATCGTGAGCAGCTTGAACGTGAAGGTTTTGATGAAGTGATTGTTGCAACAGGTGTAATCCCTCGTGCATTAAAAATTGAAGGAAGCGACGCGCCACAAGTCCTTTCTTATGCTCAAGTTCTAAAAGGAGCAGAAGTTGGACAAAAAGTTGCAGTGATTGGTGCGGGTGGTATTGGTTTTGACGTGTCAGAATTTTTACTTAAACCGCCACATCAACCACAGCCTCAACCTTTAGCCGACTGGCAACGTGAATGGGGGGTGGACCCAGATCCAAACTATATTTCTGAAGGGGGGATGCAGCCGCCAGTCGTTGAACCAGCGATCCGTGAAATTTATTTATTACAACGTAAAACCACACCACTCGGTATTGGCCTTGGCAAGACTTCGGGTTGGGTACACCGTGCACAGCTTAAAAAGCATGGCGTACGTATGCTGCGTGGTGTGCAATATAAAGCAGTCACTGATGAAGGGCTTTGGATTGAGCACAATGGGCAAGATCAACTTTTACGTGTAGATACGGTTGTGGTGTGTGCAGGTCAAGAGTCAGTAAAAGACTTGATGCCAAAAGAAGGCGAGTCGACTATAGCGAACTACCATATTATTGGTGGTGCAAAGCTTGCAGCAGAGCTAGATGCGAAGCGTGCGATCAAAGAAGGAGCAGAATTGGCTGCTCAACTGTAAAATTGATGAAACAATATGCACTTGAACACAAAGCGATGATATTTTTCTTGAATAAAATGAATAAGCTTTGTATTCTTACGCACATGGAAGCGTGGCAGAGCGGTTTAATGCACCGGTCTTGAAAACCGACGAGGGTGTGAGTCCTCCGTGAGTTCGAATCTCACCGCTTCCGCCAAATTCGAAAAGCCCCTGTTAAAAACAGGGGCTTTTTTTATATCTATTATTTTACCCCTCATTCTACCCCACATAAAAATTTGGATTGAGTTAGACAGATTTTGATTTCAGTTTAATTTTATATTGTGCAGTTAATCGCACCCTCATAATGGTCAATATCTTGTAATTGTTTGATGAATTCTTTCGGGACGACTATTGCTGCTATATGTATAATTATGGGTAGAATAGCTCCTTATAATACTAAGCCCTTTGCATCACTAACTTGCAAATTAAAATCGCCTGATATGTACCGAATTTCAATTAATAGGTATGGATAGTTCATGAATCTAATAAATCACTGTAGTAAGTTATTTCTTGCAATTTTTCTTATGATAAATCTTTCAAATACGTATGCAGCAAAGATACAAGCTGTAGATGCTGAAGTACAGGAGAGTGCTGTAGATGTAATGGAAGCTGCTGGAGCAGAAGCTGTAGGTGGGCAAGAGGATATATGCCGTGCTGACGAGGCTTGTGACGTTGCATCTCCTGTTTCTGAGGATGAAATGTACGGTGGTATTCAACAGGAATATGTCGTAAAAGGCTGCAAGGTAACAATCTACAATGATGGACCTGTGAAAATGGTCAACGTAAAGACAGATCAACCATGTGATGCTCCACTTCCTAAAGACCATAAATTTTCTAGATAGACTTTGTGAGCCTATAAATTATTTTGTGCGCCTTTCTGTTTTTTCTCAAAATCATGAACCATTCGAATACGCTCTTCGGTTGCAGGATGAGAGGATAAAGCATCAAGAACAGCTGTAGATAGTTTATTAGCTGAAGATTCTTCCTGAGAAGTTGGTGGGTTGGCCTGATTCTTTTTATCGATACCTTCTTCTGTTGTATCGCTTAAACGTTGTAAGAAATTTGCAAAGTGTGAGACTTCGATATGCTTCTTATCCATCAACTGTAAAGCATATAGATCGGCTTCGGATTCAAATTTACGTGAGTAATTTGCACCAATCATAGCGGCAGGTAAGGACGTAAATAAGTCTGAATTATCTCCTGTCATTGCAATGTATAATATACTTAGGCCTAAACTCGTTAACCCTTGTTGCAAACTATGGCGATAAACCAAATGGCCTTGTTCATGGGCTAATACGCCTAAGATTTCTTGATTCGTATGTGCCAATTTGATCAGTTCATCTGTGATAATAATCGTATTATTGGGTAGCGCTACAGCATTAGCCCCTAACTGATCGCCTTTACGGAAGACTAATTTAGCTGGTTTGTTTTCAGCAACAGTATTCAAATATTGTTTAGTAATTTGATCTTTTTGGGTTTGTGCTAATTGGCTGGGTGCAGTCCAATTATTTAATACATAATTCTCTGCTTCATCACCTAGTTTCTTTAAAGTATTCTCAGGTAATTGAAAAGCAAGATAATGGGACGTTGCTGGAACACCCCATTTGACTAGACTGATCGCAAAAGTAATCACAAAAATTACACTAAAAAGAATAAGACCCGGAGAGCGTTCAAATTTCCAGATCGAATGTTGAACCTTTTTAGTTGTGTAATTAAACCATTCAGGTAATGCACTATGAAATTCAATCCGTGCATCATCAGATAATTCAATTACTGGGTGTAACTGTCCCAGCGCACCAATCAATTTCATATCACTATATTGATAATGACGCTGAAGTTCTAATTGCTCACCATACCGAATTAGAACTTCAGATTCAGATTGAGCTGAAATCTGAGCAGGGTATGGTTTAGACACTAGGCCATCATAGAAAGTGATATCTACTGCGTGGGACATAAATTATTAAACTCAGATTGTTATAAAGAGATGTCGATATCAAAAATATCACTGATTTCTTCAGCTAAAGCACTTTGCTCTTGTTGAGCTAGATTCATCATTTGATCTGGATCATCTAATAAAATTAAACTCATCGATTCAATCTGATATTTGTGAATACGAACTGCAGCCCAAGCAGACATTAAACCTAGGGATAAGATTTTTACAATCCAGTTCGAGGCTACAATCCATGCGAAACGCCATTGGTTACAGTCTGTTTTAAATTGACTGTTCCCAATTGTAGTATTGTTCCATGTCGTAATAAAAATACGAGCAGCAATTAATGGATAAATAAATAATCCAATAAGTGCATATACCGTAAATATTCCGAAGAATATAGCGTTTGGTGAGAACCCAGAAATTGTTCCTGCCATAGCAAAGTAAATGATTGAAAAAATAGCAATTATACCAATTGCAATAAAAACTGGTATATAAACTGCAGCCATATATGCAGACCATTTCGCGTTTAATTTAAAATTTAATTGTCCAGCATATAAGTTGTTAAGATAATATTTTTTATATAGCCAAATAGCTACAGGTGTAAAGATTCCTAAAGTAAAAATATATACCAATATACTCAAAAGAAAGACTTTATAAGATTCTTTTATTGTTCCACCAAAATAAAAACGTGCGTTGCCGAATTTACTATTTCTTGCAGTAAAACGCAAAGTAGCACGAATTAGCCAAGGTACTGCTGCATATAATGCAACTAGCCCAACCACAGTCGCAATCATTGAATACTGTGATGAAATTGCAAATACGACGTAAATTCCTAATGCAATTAAACGTCCAATCAAAATCTTGGTTGGAATCCCTGTAAAATCAAAGCGGCGTTCAAAAAATTCTGTATTGCCATAGAAATAGCGTAAGCGACGAACTTTAGCCCAAGGTGCATATAAGCTTAAAGTAATAATAGTCAAAAGAATATTAACGATCCAGATTCCAAAATATTCTGAGGCATTCCCATGAAACTTAAAATGATGAATTCCTGAGTGTGAAATTGGTGGAGTTGTAATATTTTGATCCTCATTTACATCTTGAGGAAGAGAGGTTAAAGCTTGGTCTTGCATTTTATTCTCTTTATTGAAAATATATGATCTTGATTGAATGTAATAGATAATTAGAAAACTATTGAGAATATTATATGTTTTTTATAAATTGAAATAAATAGAATGAAAAGCAAACAACTATTTTTACCATTATATTCTTATTGAGTTGTTTCGAGCAGAAAGCTTATCGCGAGAAGTATAAATAATAGGTTTAAAGGCATCGGTGACTTATTGTGATTGTAAATTTAGTAGTAATTCTAAGAAAAAATTTCTACATCATTAATTTCATCATTTACCATTTTTATATTCTCATCTTACCTGTTAAAACTAATATATCTATATAAATTTCAATCCCGTTATAAACCCCAATTTAACAATAACTCATTCATTATTTATCCTTACTTTTTAATGATCGGCGAATTCAAACATGAGGTGCGACAGTTTGAAAAGTCTTATGATAATCAACAAGCTGAGCAAATTTCTCTAATGGTGTAAGCCAATCTAACGC